>WFRO01000228.1 GCA_015486475.1 Bacteroidales bacterium | reverse complement strand
CCGCGTGAATGAAAAAGGCAAAGGCAAGATCGTCATCCCCTTTGCCAGCACCGAAGAGCTGGAGAAGATCATGGAGGCATTCGATAAACTGGGCTCCGCCGGTTCGTAGTTCCCGGTTCATCGTTCGTCGATCACCGTTCATCGTTCCCAATATTTCCTTATCTTTGCATTGTGAAAGGGTCTGAATGCAGAGGAACAGGGAATTGAAAAAAGTTTTTGTCATATATATCACCGCGCTGGCGGCATTGTTGTTGTTTTCCTTTCCGGATGTCTCCGCCCAGAAGAAGGACAGTACCTTTATTCCCCTGGAGGGAGGGCAGATCACGGGGGTGAAGGAAAAGAAAACTGTCAGTGACATTTATCATTCCCCACGCAAGGCAGCCCTCTATTCTGCCGTCTTCCCCGGCCTGGGTCAGGTGTACAATCGCAAGTACTGGAAAGTGCCGATCGTTTATGCCGGATTTGCCACGTTGGGGTATTTTGTATACTTTAATAACTCTCATTACGTTTCTTACAGGGATGCATACCTTGATTTCACGGATAATGATCCGGGTACGACCAGTTACTTTTCGATCATCAGCAAGGATGTCGATCCCAAAACGTATGCAGGGGAATTATATCCTTCCACCTATAACAAGCAAAACTCTGACTGGATGGAGCAGCAGCTCAAGGACGGCATGCAGTTTTATAAGCGCAACAGAGACCTTTCCCTGATCGGTATGGCCGGTTGGTACATTCTTACCATCCTTGATGCGGTGGTGGATGCACAACTTTTCCACTTTGATGTTGCCCCTGACCTGTCGATGCGGATATTGCCGGCAGTTCGTCCTGTTCAGGGCCTGCAGGCAGCAGGCGGTATAACCTGTAGCATAACATTTTGACTATTAATTTCGTATATAGATAGAAAGAAAAAGATATGACAAGAACGATGATCCTGGTATTGATGCTGACGGGTATGTTGCTGCCGCTGCAGGCAACTGTCCCCAAAACTGATACGATAAAAGGGAAACCGGATGGCGCAGAGGTCAATTTTTCCGAGAACCTGGACAGTCTGCTAAACCTCTTTTATGTAAGGCAGTCACTGCGTGACACCTCACTGGTGGAGAGCGCTTATGAGGCTGACAGTCTGCCATCACAGTGTTCCGATACGGTATACATAGAACGTCTGCAAAATATCCCCAGCATTGTTACGCTATCCTACAACACCATTGTCCGGAACTATATCAATGTGTATACCCAGAAGAAGAAAGATAAGATGGAGGTGATGCTGGGGTTGCGGGATTATTATTTCCCGATGATCGAAGAGATCTTCGACCGCGAGGGTTTGCCCGTGGAGCTGAAGTACATGGCGGTCATAGAGTCGGCGCTCAACCCGCGGGCCCGTTCCAGGGCCGGTGCTGTGGGCCTGTGGCAGTTCATGTATGGCACCGGCCGCATGTACGGCCTCACCATCAACTCGCTCGTGGACGAGCGGCGTGACCCCATCCGTTCTACGGAGGCGGCTGCCCAGTATCTCAAGGATATGTACGAGATGTTCCACGACTGGACACTTGTGATCGCAGCCTACAACTGCGGTCCCGGCAATGTCAACAAGGCCATTCGCCGTTCGGGAGGTGTGCGCGATTACTGGAAGATCTACTACCGGCTGCCGCGCGAGACCAGGGGTTATGTGCCGGCATTCATCGCTGCCACCTATGTGATGAACTACTACCCCGATCATGGTCTGAAGCCCATCCCCATTGACATCCCGGTGACGAGGGACACCCTCATCATCTCGGAAGATCTTCACCTGAAACAGGTCGCCGAAGTGCTGCACATCCCCCTGCAACAGCTCAGGGATATGAACCCGCAGTACCGGTACGATATCATCCCGGGCAGCATAAAGCCTTATACACTGGTCCTGCCGATGCAGTATACCGGCAATTTCATCGACCTGCAGGACTCCATCTTCACCTACAAGGATTCCATCTTTTTTGATCCTTCGAAAAAAACGCTGGCCCCTAAATATACGCGTTACAATCCGCCGCCGCCAAAAGGAAGGGTGAAGATCTACTATACCGTTAAACAGGGAGACAACCTGGGGTTCATATCCGAGTGGTTCCATGTACGGGTGTCCGACCTGCGTTACTGGAACCATATACGGCACAACCTCATCCGTGTGGGTCAGCACCTGGTCGTGTATGTCCCGAAGAACAAGGTATCTTATTACAAGAAATTCAATACCATGTCCTTTGCGGAGAAACAACGCCGGACAGGAAATCCCGTGACACAGTCGCAGCCTGTGGCCACGAATACAAAGCTGGACAGCAATTATGAGTATTACCATGTACGTCCCGGTGATACCATCTGGGAGATTGCCCGTAAATTTGACGGCGTGACGGAGCAGGACATCCTGCGTCTCAACCACCTCTCGCGTTACGACAAGATCCATCCCGGCCAGCCGCTGAAGATAAGGAAGAAGGGGTAAGTGGCATGCCAACAGAATTATAACCCGGCAAAAACACTTTTTACCCCTCGCACTCCCTCAGTCTCATAATAAGGAATGATGCCTGCCTGCCGCAGGCAGGATTTTTGATTTCTGATTTCTGAATGGATTTCACGCAGAAGACGCCTCCTTCGATACGCTTTCGGCTACTCAGGAACCTCCTTCGATACGCCTTCGGCTACTCAGGGATCAGCGATGAGCGATGAGAGATGAGAAATGAGCGGATGAGTAAGGAGTAGGCAGTAAGCAGTAAGCAGTGGGGAGGGATAAAGCGATGATGGGAAATGAGCGTAGAGCGTAGTGCATAGGGCAGATCCACCCAGCACCCCCGTCCGAATGGACGTTCGTCCCTGCCCGAATGGCTCGGTCAGGCAGGCGGGCGGGCAGTACCCAGTACCGAGTGCCACCAACTCCACACTCCACATGCCGCAAATCGCAGATTTGCGAGCATCCTCGCAACTCATGCGAAATCGAAGATTTCGTGAGTTGCGGGACTCCACACTCCAAACTTATTGTAAGGTTAGGGGGGCGTGTGATCTTGTTAAGCGTCATTTCGAAAGTAGGTTGTCACGAGATCCCGGCCGCCTCCTTCGTTTGATTTCTCCGCATTCTTTCGCATCTTTGTCCGTATGAAGCCCCTGAAGAGTGCTCTTTTCATCGCAGGTGTTTTTCTCGTGCTTGGTCTTTCCTTTTTTTTCATGCCGGAGGAAGGGCTCTCTTTTTTTTCGTACCGGCTCCGTAATCCCCTTCCTGCTGAAAAGTACAGTGCGTGGCTGGCTTCCCTCTCCCGCGAAAAGATATTTTCTCCTCCTGCAGAGCGAACGCCTCCTGTGGCTGAGGATACGCTTTCTCCTTCTGTTTCGTTGACGACAGAAAAGAAGACCGTTGTGGAGCCTCTGACCTTTTCTGATTCCCTGTTGCGGGCGGTTCCCTCCCTGGAGATGTCGGATACCACCCGTCTCCTGTTTTACCGGGTGTTGCATGAGATGGATTCGCTGCGGCACCGCAGGGAACATCTTCATATTCTTTATTACGGTGATTCACAGATCGAGGGGGACCGTATCACCTCGGTACTGCGCGATACCCTGCAGGCACACTTTGGCGGGGGCGGGCCGGGTTTCCTGTTGCCGGTGATGACGGTGCCTTTTACGGCCAGTTTTGTTACGGAGCCTTCGGCGGGCTGGCAGAAGATCAATAACTACGATATCAGGGGAGGACGTTACCGGGGCATCCCCTTCGGGCTGGCCGGAGGCTTTTCGCTGGCTGCCGACAGTCTGTCCGCCGGACAGAAAAAAGAGCTGTCCTGCCGGATCGCGGTACATTCCTTTGCTCCTCCCCGCGCCCTGGATTTTAACCGCCTGGAGGTGTGGTTGTATGCTCCGCAGAAAGGACCTTCCCTTCAGGTGAAGCAGGGAGGCAACGTAGTGGCCGGACCTCGTTCCCTGCCCGCCGGGGAGCTGGTATGCGAGAGGATCCCCCTGCAGGGCAAAGGGAGAAGACTGAGGCTGGGATTTGACACGCAGGCACCTTTTGCCGTGGAGGGGATCGTGCTGGAAGACTCTGTGGGCGTGAGCGTCGATAACATACCGTTGCGCGGCCGGCCTTTCATGATGTTCTCCCGCTGTGATGCAAAGGCTGTAAGGACGATGTACGACAGCCTCAACGTGCGTATGGTGGTGCTGCAGTTCGGTCTCAATGTGGCGGTGGGCAGCATGCGGGATGTGCGCTATTACCGGCGCACGGTGCAGAGAGAGCTGCACTGGCTGCGCAGCAACTTCCCGGACCTCTTTGTGCTGGTGGTGGGCGTGACCGATATGGGGGGCGACGAACCACATCTGCAGGAACACCTTTTACTCATCCGCGAGGAACAACGTCAGACAGCCCTGAAAGAGGGATGTGCTTTCTGGGATGCCTACCGTGCTATGGGCGGCGCCCATGCCATGACGCGGTGGGCGGCACAGAGCCCTTCGCTGGCCCGTCCCGACCAGGCCCACATGAGCCGCGAGGGATCACAGCTCTTTGCCGGGATGCTGCTCAAAGCCCTGATGGAAGATTACCGAACCTACAGCTATGGCCTTTAGTCTGCAAGACATATGGTCCTACTCGCCGGACAACCCCCTGTTGTTCACCAGACTCTATTTCTGGGTTTTCCTCCTGGTCGTGCTGTTGCTCTATTCGCTCGTTTATAAGAAGTTTTTCCTGCGCAATCTCTATCTGCTGCTGGTCAGCTATTTCTTTTACTACAAAACCGGCGGTTTTTTCTTTGTCCTGTTGCTGATATCCACGGCGGTTGACTTTTTTGCCGGCAAAAGGGTCTATGCCACGGAGAAAAAAAACATCAAAAGGCTCTTTGTCTCGCTGAGTCTGATCATCAACCTCGGCATGCTGGCCTACTTCAAGTATACTTTCTTTTTTGTGGATGTGTTCAACCGCCTGACAGGTATGCACATCGTCCCGCGGGACTATCTGGCAGAGATCAGCAATGCCCTTTTCCACAGTCATTATGATATTACGGCCATCTTCCTGCCGGTGGGTATCTCCTTTTACACTTTCCAGACCATCAGCTATACCCTGGATATTTTCCGGGGTAAGGTGCAGCCGGTGAAGCGTTTCACCGACTTTGCCTTTTTTGTCTCTTTCTTCCCGCAGCTGGTGGCAGGTCCTATTGTCCGGGCGGCCCAGTTCATCCCCCAGCTCACAGCCCGTTTCTCCCTGACGAAACGGGAGTTCAGCTATGCCCTTTTCCTGATCCTGGCGGGGCTGTTGAAGAAAATGGCCATTGCCGATTACCTGGCGATCAATTTCCTCGACCGGGTGTTCAGCCATCCGGCCGCCTTCACGGGGATGGAGAACCTCCTGGCCGTCTATGGCTATGCCCTGCAGATCTATTGTGATTTTTCGGGATATACAGATATTGCCATCGGGGTGGCCCTGCTCTTCGGATTTCGCATACCCATCAACTTCAACTCTCCCTACAAGGCGGTCATCCTGACCGATTTCTGGCACCGCTGGCATATCTCCCTCTCCTCCTGGCTCCGGGATTACCTGTACATCCCGCTGGGAGGCAACCGGAAAGGCAAGGGCAGGATGTATCTCAACGTAATGATCACCATGATCCTGGGAGGATTGTGGCACGGCGCCAATTACCGTTTCCTGATCTGGGGTTTCCTCCACGGCACGGGACTGGTCTTTGACAAGCTGCTGGGACTGCCCCGGTGGCTGAAGAACAACCCGCCCCGGTGGCAGCGTCTCCTGATGACCCTGTTTACCTTTCATTTTGTGCTTTTCCTCTGGATCTTCTTCCGTTCCCGGAACATGGAGAATGCTATGGCCATGCTGTGGCAGATCACCCACCACCTGAATTTTTCCACCCTCCTGCCACTCATCGCCTCGTGGGGTGTTGTCATCCCCCTGATCTTCCTGGGGTTCCTTATCCACTGGCTGCCGGCACAGTGGCAGGAAAATATCCGGGGGGGCTTCATCCGCCTGCCCATGATCGTCAAGCTCCTCATCGCCGTCATCGTGGTCTTCCTGCTGATACAGATCAAAGGCGCCGGATTCAGACCATTTATATATTTTCAGTTTTAAAGATTTTACAGGAAATAAGTTATTTTTACGGTCCGAAAAAAAATGATCATGGCAGGAACAAAAGAAGAAAGAAAGAACTGGTTCGTTCTTTATACCAAATCGAGGCATGAGAAGAGGGTGCGGGACAGCTTCGATCTTGAAGGGATCGAGTGCTACCTTCCCCTGCGGAAAGAGCTGAGGATCTGGAGCGACCGCAAAAAATGGGTGGACGAGCCGCTTTTTCGTTCCTATATCTTTGTGCATATCGACATCGGAAATTACAATGAGTACCTGAAAGTGCTGCAGACCGACGGCGTGGTCCATTTTGTGCGGATCGAGAAGCAGCCCGTAAAGGTGCAGGATGAGCTGATCGAGGCGATCCGGCAGTATGAGCATTCGGGCGAGTTCGTCTCCGAAGAGGAGGAAAAGCAGCTGCAGGTGGGAGATACAGTGGAGATCGTCCAGGGCTCCCTGAAAGGGCTTTTCGGCACCCTGGTGCACCTCGGCAAAAAACGCAAGGTACGCATCATGCTGGAGGTGGTACGGCAGTCGGTCTATGTCGATGTGCCCAAATCCTATCTGAAGAAGATCCCCGGGACCCGTATAGTAAGAAAACTCTAGTGTTAAGTCAACCTTAAAACAACGCATTGCATAGCCTGCCCGCCCCCCTGACCCCCTGAAGGGGGAACCCTCACCCACGTTGACTATTGATTTGTGGGCAGACTTCCCCTTAGGGGACCGAGGGGGCGCGAAGGGTAAAAGGTGTATTGGACGTGTTATAATTAATAAGTTGACATATCACTAGTTTTCTTTCTTTTTATGTTCGAGCCATGCCGGTTTCAGGCTGAACAGGATCCCCCAGAAAGAGGTGAAGAGGGTGATGAGGTAGAAGAGAAGGCTCAGCGCCACAGCCTGGTCTGCATCCAGGTGCATCCACGAGGCTCCTGTCAGGAAAGTGAACTCCCGGGCGCCGATGCCTCCGACGGTGATGGGCAGGATGGCCACTACGGAAGAGATGAGGAAGAGGAAGAGATAGGGGATGTTCTCTCCCGTGACATGCAGGGCATGGAGGATCATCCAGGCCGAAAGGACCTGCAGGATCTGCACGGCCAGCGAGAGTGCTCCTGCGACAGAAAAAACGGGAGCAAGGAGCGGAGCGAACATCCTGCAGGCACCCCACAGGGCGGCGACAACTGCCGGGGCAAGGATCCAGACCACGCTTTCCCACGGCATATTGCCGGGGAGAAAATAGTAAAAAAGCACGGCGAGCACGACCAGGGCCATCACCCCGCTGAGACGGTCGGCCAGCACAGCCCGGAAGATCTGCCCCGCAGGCACCTTTTGTTTTTTATTCAGCAGCCAGATCTTGTACCCGTCGCCGCCGATGCCGCCGGGGAGGAAAAGATTGTAGAACATTCCCAGCAGGTAAAGCCGCAGGTTGTACGAGGTGGAGAGACGGAGACCGGTGGCCCCGAAACAGATGTTGAGCCGGAAAGCGGCAACGGTCTTGGAGAGGATGAACAGCAACAGGGCCGGCAGGAGCCACAGGAGATCCGCCCGGCCTATCACCTGCAGCACCGTGTGCAGCTCCACTTTGTGAAAGACATACCACAGCGCCAGGAGGGTGACAGCGGTCTTGCCGGCAAGTTTCAGCAGATCGGGCGCCTTATTCTTCTCCACGGATGATACGTTTGATACGATAAGGCTTTTTGTTCTGCGACTCGTAGTACGTGCGCATGAGTATTTCTGAGACGATGCCTATGGTGATGATCTGTATCCCTCCCAGGGTGAAGAGGATAGCTGCCAGCAGGAGCGGTTTGCCCCAGATGTCATGCCCCAGGATCTTCAGGATAAGGAAATAGATATCGAGCGCAGCCCCGATGGCAAAGGTGATGATGCCCAGGGTGCCGAAAAGATGGATGGGACGGTCCATGTAACGTTTGAAGAAAAGCATGAAGAGCAGGTCGCTCATGACCCGGAACGTGCGGCCCATGCCGTATTTTGACCTGCCATGGGTGCGGGGGTGATGCTGCACGGGTACCTGGGTGATCGTGGCTCCCTGCAGGGCTGCCAGGACAGGGATGAAACGGTGCAGCTCACCGTACAGCTCCAGGTTGCGGGCGATATCACGGCGGAAGACACGCAGCGAGCAACCGTAGTCCTTCAGGTGTACTCCTGTCAGGGAGCGTATGAGGGTGTTGGCCATACGGCTCGGGATCGTCCGGAAAAGACTGTCGCGCCGCTGTATGCGCTCGCCGGCCACCACGTCCCAGTCGCCGTCTTGCATCATCTGCAGCATGGCCGGCACATCGGCAGGATCATTCTGCAGATCACCGTCGAGGGTGACGATATATGCTCCCCGTGCCTCGGCGATGCCGGCGGCCAGCGCAGCACTCTGGCCGGCATTCACGGCGAAGTCGATGCCCGTGACCGCGGGATATTTTTCAGATACGGAGAGGATCTTCTTCCACGTGCCGTCACGGCTGCCGTCATTGACCAGGATGATCTCATGGCTGTATCCTGACGTCTCCATGGCCCGGGTGATGGCCTCGCAGAGAGGCTCTACATTCTCCTCCTCATTGTACAGGGGGATGATGAATGATATCTCAGGTTTCTCAGCCATAAAAAACTCCGTTGCAACGGCCATTGCCGTCTCTGCGTGATAAAACAAAGTAAATATAAAAAAGTGTCAAATAAAAACTTTACGGCTTCCGGTGCCCCTGACGAAAAAGGGCACACTATTTTTTTATTAACTTGCAGCCGCTCCCATGAAAAACGGGAAAACCTTTCCGGATGAAGAAAAAAGAAACACTTACTCTCCTGGTGCTTCTCCTGGTCACGGCAGGGATCCTGCTGTGGGTTTTCCGCCCCGTTTTACAGCATCCCAACAGCTATATTTTTTCCCGCGGGGCGGACGGCATCAAGAACTACTACAATTTTTCCTATTACCTGAAGTATGACACAGGCATCCGTTTTGACGGCGTCAACTATCCTTACGGCGATCATCTGCAGTTCATCAACTCCCATCCCCTGTATGTGCAGGTGCTGAAGTTCGTCGACCGGCACCTGGTCCGTATCTCGCCTTATGGTGTGGGCATCCTGAACCTGACCATGATCCTCTCCCTGTTGCTGGCCGTGCCTTTCCTTTTTCTCATCCTGAGGCGTTTCCGGCTGCCCCGCTGGTATGCTTTCTGGATGGCTTTGGCGATCCTTTTTCTTTCTCCCCAACTAGGCAGGCTGGGAGGACATTTTGAGATGTCCTATGTTTTTTTCTTCCCGCTTTATCTCTACCTGATGATCCGCTGGTACGATGACCTGCGGCGGCGCTGGCTGTGGGGTACGCTGATGGTGCTGACAGCGCTGGCGGGAGGGTTTACCAGCGCTTATTATGCTGCCTTTTTCTTTGTCTTCCCCATAGCTTTCCTGCTGGTGAGGGCTTGGGTGATGCGGCATGATCTGCGGCATTTTGCGGGGGAGGCGCTGGCGCTCTTCACCATTGCCGTGATCCCCGTGCTGGCGGTAAAAGGTTTCTCGACCCTGACCGACTGGGTGACAGACCGGCCGCACAACCCCTGGGGTTTTTATATCTACCATGCCAATATCTGGAGCATCTTCCTGCCTTTCAAGTCGGAGCTGACGGAGCTGCTGCCCGGCCGTATCACTCGTTTCCAGTGGGAGGGCCGGGCTTTCGTGGGGCGTCCTGCCCTGTGGCTGGCCCTGATCATCACCGGGACGTTCATCTGGTACTTGCTGCGCCACAGGAAACTGCCGATGAAAGCTTTTTTCCCCGATACGGAGATCAACCTTTTTCTGAGTGCCTCGGTAATTGTCCTGCTCTTTTCGATGTGCATTCCTTTCAGGTGGGGCCTTCATTTCCTTACCGATCTGATCCCTCCCCTCAAACAGTTCCGGGCCCTGGGGCGCTTTGCCTGGTGGTTTTATTATGTATATACGATCTTCACGGCCTGGCTCGTCTGGGTCTTCTTCCGGTGGCTGCGCCTGAAGAAACTGCCGGTGGTGGCCGGGATCGTGCTGGTGGCTTCCCTGGCAGCCTGGACGCTGGATGCAGGCATGAACGTGAAGAAAAGTACAAAGTATATCTTCAACAGGAACGATCGTCTGGAATCCTCCGATGCCGAGTACCGGTTACGTTTCCGTCAGGCGGGGCGTGATCCCCGGGAGTTCCAGGCTATTTTTTTCCTGCCTTTTGCCAACACGTCGGGCGACAAGCTCTATTTTGAGAGAGGGCTGGGAGCCTTTGGCGAGGCGATGAAGGCCAGCTATCACACCCATATCCCCATTGTGGAGAGCTTCTCGCCCCGGCTCTCTTTTTCGCAGGCCCTGAGCAGCATACAGATGCTGGCCCATCCTGCCATATACAAGACACGCGTGGACGACATGAACAGCCGGCCCCTGCTGCTGGTGGTGCGGAAAGAGCCGCTCAACGACAGGGAGCAGTGGCTCCTGGACCGGGCAAAGGTATGGTGGGAAGACAAGTACATCCGCCTGGCCAGCGTGCCGGTGGAGGTGTTCAACGATGCCCACCGGCAATGGTATGACAGCATCCAAAAGATGACGGATACGCTGCCGTGTTACGGGGAGATCTGTACTACGGGCGATACCTCCCGGATCTTCTTCGACAGCTTTGAGAAAGGGCGGGCGGAGCAGGTGTTAGCCGGCAAGGGCGCTTTCTATATGAAAAAAGGAACCCGGACACTTTTCGACAGGTCTTTTGCCGTCCCCGGCGAAGGACAGAAGCTGGAACTTTCTTTCTGGCTCTTTTTTGACGAGCGCATTTATGGTATGCCGGAGGCGTGGCTGGAGAGATATGACTGGCAGGGGGAACGTAAGGAACGGGTAAAGCTCAACACACGCAGCACCCATGATGTGTTTGGCCGGTGGGTGCGGGTGCAGCATCTTTTCCGGCCGGAGGAGGCAAGCCGCTACCGCCTGATCGTGAAAGGCCGGTATGTGACGGTGGACGCCCTGCTGGTAAGGCCGGAGCAGACACTGGTACTGATCCGGGAAGGAGAAGGTCCGGATCTTTTCAACAATTATCCGTTGGTGAATAAACCCTGATCAGTTGGCAGAAAAGAACTTCATAAAAAAACTCTTTCCTTCCGGCTTTTGCGGCAGCGATAAAGGCTGTCGCTGGCTTTTCCTGATCCTGCCGGCCCTGTTCCTGCTGCTGGTGGTCCTGATCCATTACAGTTATGGCATGTTTTTCATGACCCGCATCGACCCGGAGTACTTCCACCTGTATAACGGCATCGCCCTGTCCACCTTCCACTGGGATATCAGCTACATTGCCCATCCGGGCACCCCTCTGCAGATGCTGATCGGGGTGGCTGCCCGCCTCGTGCAGCTGCTTACCGGGGGAGATCTGGTCACCGCCGTGATCAACGATCCCGAGCTGTTCATTCACGGGGCCAATATCCTTTTGAACTTTCTGAATGCCGTGATCATTTTTTATCTGGGGGTTCTCACCTACCGCTATACCGGCAGTTATCCTGCGGGTCTGCTCATGCAACTGATCCCTTTCGGCAGCCATTATCTCCTGACCGTCTCGGCACGGCTGGCAGCCGAGTCTGCGGTGGTCCCTCCCTTTATGCTGCTGATCCTGCTGGCCGTGGTGTTCATGTATGACGACAGCCGGGAGGAGCATATGCACAGGTATGCTGTTCTCTTTGCCCTGGTGACTGGTCTGGGCATCGCGTGCAAGGTTTATTTCTTCCCCATGGCTTTGCTGCCTCTTACCGTGATCTCGGGGGGGAAGAACCGCCTCAGGTATCTCTTGTATACGGTGCTGGCCGTGATGGTACTGGCCTTCCCCCTGGTAAGCCACATGCATAAAGCCTGGGAATGGTACGGAAATATGGCCACCCACAGTGCAAAATGGGGAGAGGGATCCAAAGGGTTCATGGACCTGCACAAGGTGCCTTTGCGGATCGCTGAACTGTATAAATACACGGACAGCCAGATCTTCTGGGTCCTGGGGCTGGGCCTGCTGCATTACCTGGTCTTCCGGCTGGTGCCTGCCCTGCGCCGCGACCCGCGGGAGAAGGTGACGGAAAAAGTGTTGCTGGGGATGATCCTCTCGACGACACTGTACATTGCCATGGTACTGAAACACTTTGCCTTCCATTACCTGATCCCTGTGCTGGTGGTGAAGATCTTCTTTATCTTTCTGATGATGATCCTCTGGAACAGCATCCTGAAAAGAAAGAATGCCCGTGTATGGCTCTCGCTGGCGGCGGTGGTGATCGTGCTCGTGATGCTGCGCCCCCAGCTGGGCACCCTGCGGCAGCGTATGGCCGAAAACAGCGTTCGTGTGGAAAGGAACGAGGCGCAATATTGTACGCTCAGAAAATATTTCAGTCCGGATACCACCGTGATCATCAGCGCGGTGTATTATGGCAGCCCTTTCGTTGCATGGGCCCACATGAACGGATATCTGATGAGCGGGAAAGAACGGAGGATCTTCCGCGAAAGCCTTAAAAAGAAATTCCCGTCCACCCACTTTTTTATTTCGTGGTCGGAAAAGTTCTATCACTGGGAGGATTATGTTCCGGCAGGCGACCTGGTGAAAGAGGACCGGTCGGTATATGTTTTTATCGGGAAAGACAAGGAGGATACCTATGGTAAGATCCGGGAGAGGATGCAGCAGGCGATGGAAGAGAAAGGGTTCTCCATGCAGGAGAAACTGTTGTTCAGGTTCAGTGATCCGGATGAGTATTTTTATGAGCTGACCCCCGTAAGAAAAGAGGAGATCGCAGCGGCTCATCCGGCAGAAGGTCATGTAAAACAGGAAGAAAATGCGAAGGATCTTACAGACTAAAAGTCATTTGAACAGGATCTTCCGGGGTGCGGAAGGCCGGGACAGGGGAGATCTTGTGTTCATCCTGTTGTTTGTTGTTTTCGCTTTCTTCTACTACCACAATTTTCTTGACAAGGGCCCCCTCAATGTTCACATGTGGCGGCAGACAGACTGTCTTTCCCTGACGTTGAATTATGCGGAGGGTGCAAAGTTCTTTCAGCCGGAGATGCATATCCAGCTGGCAGATAATTATACCAGTGGCAAGACCGCCGGAGAGTTCCCGGTGATGTATTACATCGTCGGGAAATTATGGCAGGTGTTCGGGCAGAGCTATCTGCTGTACCGGTCGTTCTATCTGCTGATCCTTTTTGCCGGGACCTGGGCTTTTTACCGTTCTCTGAAGATCCTGTTCAGAGACGGTTTCTGGGCGGTCTTCATGGCTTTACTTCTTTTTACCTCACCCGTGTATGTGGACTACGGGGTCAGTTTCCTGACAGATGTGCCGGCTTTTGCCTTTGTGCTTATCGCCCTCTGTTTTCTGGTAAAGTATAAGCAGAAAAAGAAATTGTTGCTCTTTTTTATCTCAATGGCCTTTTTTGCCCTGGCGGGACTGATCAAGGTGTCGAGCCTGATCGCTTTCGTTTTTCTGTTCCTGATATTCCTTCTCGAACGCCTGCCCGTCCGGACCCTCGGCAACCGGAAACTCTTTGACAGGCCCGGTTATGAGCTTACAGGATTTTTTCTTGTCGTCCTGGTGATCTTTTCATGGTATTATTACGCGCATCTTTACAATGATGAGCACGGGCTGAAATACACTTTTAACGATATCTATCCGATATGGATCATGAAAAAGGGAGAGATCGGGGATATGCTCAGGCAGGCCTGGAATTTCCCTGTGCTGGTTTTCTTCAGCAGACCCGTCGTATATCTGCTGCTGTTGCTGGGCGTGGTGAATCTTTTTCTCCGGAAGAAAATGCCTTTGCTGGCCTACCTGGCGAACATCCTGATCATTGCCGGTTCGGTGATCTACTTTATCCTGTGGGCCCCCCTGATGGGCGTGCATGATTATTACTATACGGCGCTCCTGATCCTGTTCGTGGGTGTATTCATCCCTTTCCTGTGGGTCGTCAGGGAGCATTACCCGGCGTTGTTTAAAAATAAGGTCCTGAAGATCTTTCTCGGCGTTTTTCTGCTGTACAATTTCCTGTACTGTTATGATGTCATGCAACTGAAGACCTTTGCAGAGAAAGGCCGGTTCCCCCTGGTGGGCGATCATTATTTCATCGGTCTGATGAAGTATACCAATACAAAAGTGAAGGGAAAATGGATGAGATATGCCGACATGAAGCCTTATCTGAAGGAGGTGGGAGTCGGAAAGGGCGATAAGGTCATCTCCCTGCCTGACAGATCTTTTAATATTACCTTGTACCTTATGGACCGGAAAGGCTGGACGAACCGTGAGAAATACCACAAGCGTGAAGATATCGACAAGCTGATCGGGAAAGGTGCGAAGTACCTTTTTCTCTCTGATCCGGCACTGTTAAAGGAACCCTTCCTTTCACCTTTTTTGTCGGATTCCGCGGGTTATTATAAAGGTATACGGATCTACCGTCTAACGCCGGGGATGGACACCGTCCGGTAGGAGGTTCTATTTTCGGGAGAAGATGTTGTATTTAAGGACGCAGTAGATGGCCCGTACGCCGTCTTTCCAGTTGATCTTCTTCCCTTCCTCGTAGGTGCGGCCGTAATAGGATATCCCGATCTCATAAATGCGTATGCCCGGCACCCGGGATATTTTGGCGGTGACCTCCGGCTCAAAGCCAAACCGTTTCTCCTTCAGGTTCAGCGACTGTATCGTTCGGGTCTCGAACAGCTTGTAACAGGTCTCCATGTCCGTCAGGTTGAGGTTGGTGAACATGTTGGAGATGAAGGTGAGGATGTTGTTGCCGATAGTGTGCCAGAAAAAGAGGATACGGTGCGGGTTGCTCCCCACAAAACGGGACCCGTACACCACGTCGGCAAAGCCTTTTATCACCGGCGCCAGCAGATCATTGTATTCCTGCGGATCGTACTCCAGATCGGCGTCCTGGATGACCAGGTATTCGCCGGTGGCTTTGGCGATAGCGGTGTGCAGGGCCGCTCCCTTGCCCATGTTCTTCTCATGCATAAAATAACGTATGGGTGCTTCCGGATGGGTCTTCATGTATGCCCGGACGGCCTCGTCGGTATTGTCGGTGGAGCAGTCGTTGACGATGATGATCTCTTTCCCGATACCGTCACGCAGCGTGACCTCTGCAATGCGGTCGAGGATACGGTGGATGGTCGCGCCTTCGTTGTAAGCAGGGATGACAATGGAAAGGGTCCGGATCTTTTTTTCCATAAGCCAAAAATAACAAAACTTTCTGCGGCTTGCAATTTCACACAGAATACTGTAAATTTGCAACCCTTAATTAATGGGATATTAGCTCAGCTGGTTTAGAGCGCATGTTTCACAGACATGAGGTCGCAGGTTCGACTCCTGCATATCCCACACCATAAAAAGCCCGCACTTGTGCGGGTTTTTTTGTTCCCGCCGTCAGGCGGGGCGTACTCCTGCATATCCCACGCTACAAAAAGCCCGCGGTTTTTTGTGCCTGGAGTATATCTATTGCTGATGCCGGATTTATTTAACCCTTAGGGTAATTTTATTAATTTTGCCATAACTGGTTACAAAACAGATGTAAGCATTTTCTAACTATCATCATTAAGGTATCAGATCCGGACAGACTACAATAACAAAGAAATGAAAATAGCAGCACATGTTACCTTCTTTTATGTGGAAGAGAGGCTGAAATATCTGAAAAAAACAGTGGATTCTTTACTCGGACTTGGAGTGGATACAGATATATTTATCTATACGAATAAGCAGTTCGATCTGTTTCCCGGCCATGAGAATGTAAAGTATTATATCTATAACTATCAGAAGAATCTGCTTAAATTCCCTTACAAAAGTATATTTAATAAAGGGGGAATGAAAAATTGGATAAATCCGAAGTATTTAACCTGGGAAAACAGAGAAATAATCCCCGGGATCGTTGACCGGTATGATGTTCAGCTTTACCTGGAAGATGATATAAATTTTACCCGGGATAATCTGGATTATTGGATGAGATACAAGGATGTTGTCCTGAAGCATGGGTATAATCTGGGGTTCCTGAGAGTAGAGAAAGATACTGAAAACGATCAGATCTACGTCACCGATCTTACGGAGAAACCAGGAGAGACAATTGAAATTAACGATCAAAAATACTTGCTAAATAATAACAATCCTTATTGTGGATTCTGGATATGTCCAAAAGATGAATTGAAGGAATTTATTAAAAGCAAAGAATGGACTTTTGATTTTAAGGATTATGGCAAACGGGAGAAATCGGCCATTGGCTGGCACGGGAAAAATATGACCAGGTATAAAGGGACCTTGATCCCTCTGATGAAAAACGGCGATCAATATGTGACCGTGAAAGAATGTGCGGTGCATCATTTGCCAAATAATAAGATAGGCAGTGGCGTTCTTTGCACCGTCAAATTTCCAATAGTTGTCAATTAACCCCCCTGCTTTCCGGGAAACCAATATGATAAAAAGTATATTTGTTTTGAGTTATATTTAAGAGTTTGCTTAAATGATAATATATCATTATGTTTGTACAAGAATGTCTGTCAGGAATTTAAATATATCCGACATATCATACAGAGAGACAGGAGATAAATTAATGATCATGGAAATAAAGACAGTGAAATACAAGATCGAAGGGATGACCTGCGACGGCTGTGCACGCACCATTGAGCGGGTCGTACGCAGGGTACAGGGCGTAAAAGAGGCAAAGGTCAGCTACCGCGGGAGGACGGGCGTATTCGCTTTCGATCCCGGGAAGGTCTCTCCGGACCAGATCAGCGCTGCCATCAATGATACCGGTCATTACAGCGTGGCAGGGAAGGTGCCGGATGTCCCCAAAGAAGGGAAAGAGATGTATGATCTTATCATCATCGGGGGAGGATCTGCGGCATTTGCTGCGGCCATCCGGGCAGAGGAGCTGGGTCTTGCCACCCTGATGATCAATGAGGGTCTGCCCACGGGAGGTACCTGCGTGAATGTGGGGTGTGTACCGTCGAAGACGATCATCCGGGCGGCAGAGTACATGCATATCGCACAGGAATCTCCTTTCAGGGGGGTAAAGCCGGCCGGAGCTGCCCTGGACATGCCGGAGATCATCCGGCAGAAAAGGGAATTGGTGGAGGACTTACGGCAGAAAAAGTATATCGACATCCTCGACGGACTGGAGCATGTCCGCTATGTGAAGGGCAGGGCCGTTTTTACAGATGCCCGGACCGTCCGCGTAAAGAACGAAGATGTTTACCGGGCGAAGAAATTCCTGATCGCCACGGGAGCCTCCACCTTTATCCCGCCGGTACCCGGATTGGAGCAGGTCGGATACCTGACCCACAGAACGCTTTTTGAGCAGGAGCGCCTCCCGGAGAGTATGATCGTGCTGGGGGGAGGGTACATTGCCCTGGAGATCGCCCAGGCCTGGCAAAGGCTGGGAACTCGCGTGACCCTCCTGCAAAGGTCCGGTCATGTCCTCTCTGCCCAGACGGCAGAGGTGGCCGAAGAGATCACAAAACACCTGCGGGAGGAGGGGGTGGAGATCCATACCGGTCTGGATTTTCGTGAAGTGGAAGAAGCTGGCGGATCCGTGAAAGTTACGGTCTTGCAGGCCGGCATAGAAAGATCTTTTACTGCAGAGCAACTGTTGGTCTCCACGGGTATACGTCCCAACACCTCCGGGCTGGGAGCGGAGGCTGCCGGTCTGCAGCTTACCGGCACCGGACATGTGGCTGTCGACAACCGTCTGCAGAGCAGTGTCCCGCATATCTATGCTGCCGGCGATTGCATCACCACGCCTGCATACGTCTATACGGCTGCCTACGAAGGGAAGCTGGCCGTGGAGAATGCTTTTACGGAGAGCGACCGCCGTGTCGATTATACGGCCATGCCATGGGTGGTCTTCACCGATCCGCAGGTGGCCGGCGTGGGCATGGATGAAAAAGAGGCGCAGGCAGCCGGCGTTCCTTACGAAGTGAGCCGCGTAGACCTGACGGAGGTGCCGCGCAGCCTGGCGGCCTTCGATACAAGAGGCTTTGTCAAACTGATACGCAACCCGGAAAACGACCGCCTCCTCGGCGCCCGCATCGTGGCCCACGAAGGCAGCGAGCTGACCATGGAGCTGAGCCTGGCCGTCAAATACAGCATTCCCGTAAAAGAGCTGGCCTCCTCTTTCCATGCCTACCTGACCCTATCCGAAGCCGTCAAACTGGCAGCCATAGGCTTTGAAAAAGATGTAAAAACACTCAGTTGCTGTGCGGTGTAAGAAGTTAAAAATACCTATTTAAATAGGCATTAAAATAGGTAGTTAAATAGGTAATTAAATACCTATTTAGGAAGTGCGCTAAAGTGTGCTAAAGTGCCTAAAGTTGAAAGTTGGGGTACTGGGTCCGGGGTGCAGGTTGCTGGGTGGAAATACTTGAATTATTGAAAATTCAGCATTTGGTATTCGTTTTCAACCATTTAACTTATCAACTTTTCTCATTATTCCAATATCTCACCATTCTCTCTTCCCCCATTTTCATATCTCCCGATTCTGATCTATATTTACAGGAGTTACTCATCCGGATAAAACCTCTGCTATGCGCAAGCTGTATTTTCTTTTTACCGTGATGTTGCTGCTGACGGCGGCCTGCAAGGAACGTGAGCCCGTGAGCAGTAACGCGAAGATGGAACACTTCCTGGATTCCCTGATCTCTCAGATGACCCTGGAGGAGAAGGTGGGTCAGATGACCCTATACACCAAAAACTGGGCGGTCACCGGCCCTGCCATGAATACCGATGTGGAGAAAGAGTTGCGGGCAGGCAGGGTCGGCAATATCTACAACGCCCTGACGGTGGATTATGTCCGTAAACTGCAGAAGATCGCTGTGGAGGAGACACGCATGCACATCCCCCTGATCTTTGGCTTTGACGTCATCCACGGCTACAAGACCATCTTTCCGCTGCCTCTGGCCGAGGCCTGTTCGTGGGATCTGCCGCTTATTGAGAATACTGCGGCCCTGCAGGCCCGGGAGGCGGCTGCGGCAGGACTCAACTGGACCTTCAACCCCATGGTTGACATCGCACGTGATCCGCGCTGGGGGCGGGTGGCCGAAGGTGCCGGCGAAGATCCTTACTATGGCAGCCTCGTCGCTGCGGCCAAGGTTCACGGATACCAGGGCGGAGATCTGGCCGACCCCTTCACCTTGCTGGCCTGCGTGAAGCACTTTGCCGCCTACGGCGCTCCCGAGGCGGGACGGGAATACAACAGCGTGGATATGTCGGAACGGAAGCTGCGCGAGGTGTACCTGCGCCCGTACCATGCGGCCGTGGAGGCAGGCGTGGGCAGTGTGATGACCGCCTTCAACGATCTGAACGGCATCCCCTGCACGGCCAACCGGTGGCTGATAACAGATGTTCTGCGTAACGAATGGGGCTTTGACGGATTCGTCGTTACCGATTATACCTCGATGAACGAGCTGGTGAACCACGGCATCGCTGCGGATGAGAAGGAAGCTGCTCTGCTTGCCATCAAAGCCGGCGTGGACATGGACCTGCAGGGTGGGGATTATATCAAAAACCTTCCTGCCCTGGTCAAGGCCGGGACAGTGCCGGAAAAGGATATCGACCGGGCCGTGTACCGCATCCTCCGGGCCAAGTACCTGTTGGGCCTTTTTAAGGATCCGTACCGTTACCTTGACAATGCGCGGGAAAAGAAAACCGTGCTGTCGCAGGAGATGCTGGACCATGCCCGGCAGGCAGCCCGCGAATCGATCGTCCTCCTGAAGAACGACACGGTGGGGTCCGCTCCCCTGCTCCCTCTTTCCAAAAGTGTAAAAAAGATCGCCGTTATAGGTCCTTTGGGTGACAGTCGCCGCGATATGCTGGGGTCGTGGGCCGGCGCCGGCAACCCGAAAGATGTGGTCACCCTGCTGGCGGGGATCAGGGAAAAACTCCCTGATGCGGATGTACGTTATGCAGAAGGATGCAAGGTTACAGGCAATGATCGCAGCGGTTTTTCCCGGGCGATATCCCTGGCAAAGTCGTCGGATATAGTGATCCTGGCCCTGGGAGAGGCTGCCTGGCAGAACGGGGAGGCTGCCAGCCGCTCCGACATCAGCCTCTCCGGAGAGCAGCAGGCCCTGGCTGGGGCGGTGCTGGCCACTGGCAGACCGGCGGTAGTGTTGCTCATGGCCGGCCGGCCGCTCATCATCTCCCGTCTGGCAGAAAGGGCGCCGGCCATCGTCAACGCCTGGCAGCTGGGCACCCTGGCAGGCCCCGCCATCGCAGATGTACTCTTCGGCGACTACAACCCCTCCGGACGCCTGGTCATCTCTTTCCCGAGGAATACGGGTCAGATACCCGTTTACTACAGCATGAAGACCACCGGCCGGCCGGCCTCCGACCAGAAATTCACCAGCAAATACCTCGACATTCCCAATACACCCCTCTTCACCTTCGGGTACGGTCTTTCCTACACCCGTTTTAAGTATTCGGACCTGAAAACGGATAAAAAAGAGATCGGTTTCGGCGAGTCCCTGACGATCACCGTTCGTGTAAAGAACACGGGAGATCGCGACGGTGTGGAGGTGGTCCAGCTGTATGTACGTGATGTGGTGGCCAGTGTAACACGGCCGGCGAAAGAGCTGAAAGGTTTTAAACGCATTGCCCTGAAGGCCGGGGAGGAGAAGACCGTATCTTTCACCCTGACCTCCGACGATCTCAGGTTCTATGACCGGGAGATGAACTTTGTTGCCGAGCCGGGGGAGTTCAGGGTCTTTGCCGGAAGGAATGCGGAGGATGTCCTGGAGACGGGCTTTGTGCTGAAAAAAATGTAAATAACCCCTTTTTTGCAGAAAGGTAAAATATTCACCAAAACTCATCTGTCATGAAAAGAAGAAAGTTCATTACACAGGCGGCTGCCGGTACGGCGGCTTTTACCGTTGTCCCCCGTCATGTGCTGGGTGGTCCCGGCTATGTGGCTCCCAACGACCGGATCAACCTGGGATTTATCGGCACGGGCAAGCAGAGCTATACGCTCCTGAAAAATATCGGTCAGTGTGAAGAAGCCGTGGTGGTAGCTGCCAGCGATGTCTTCGGGGCCAAGCTGGATCTTTTTGTGAAAGCTGCGAAAGAGAAAAATGCGGAAAAGAAGGTCCGCCACAAGGTGAAAGGTTATCACTATTACCGGGAGCTGCTGCAACAGCCGGATATCGATGCTGTGGTCATCGCCTCACCCGATCACTGGCATGCCCAGATGGTCGTGGATGCCGCCAAAGCAGGGAAGGATATTTATTGTGAAAAGCCCCTGTCGCTGACCGTCGCTGAGGGCAGAGCCATGGTGAATGCCGTGCGGAAGTATGACCGGGTCTTTCAGACAGGGAATATGCAACGTTCATGGCGTGATTTCCGGCAGGCCGTTGAGCTGGTGCAGAACGGTTACATTGGCGAGGTGAAGGAGATCAATGTCAGCGTAGGAGAACCGGCGAAACACTGCGACCTCCCCACCGAGCCGGTGCCGGAGACCCTCGACTGGAACGAATGGGTGGGACCTTCCCTATACCAGGGGTACAACTCCATCTTTGCCCCTCATGTAGGGGATACACGCTGGGCTTGGTGGCGCGGATACCGTCATTTTGGCGGGGGGCTCGTCTCCGACTGGGGAGCCCACATGTTCGATATTGCCCAGTGGGCGATGAGCATGGATGAATCCGGCCCGGTGGCTTTCTATCCCCCGGACCATCCGGCCACGACGGGTCTCTACTACAAATATGCCAACGGGGTGGTCGTCAACCACAAGGACTGGGGGGAGAAAAATGCCGTACAGATCATCGGTACCGAAGGCAAGGTGGAGGTGAGCCGCCAGTTCCTGCGTACCATGCCGGAGAGCCTGGCGGATATGAAGATCCCGGAATCCGGCAAGCATGTTTATTTCAGCGACAACCATTACCAGAACTGGATCGATTCCATCAAGAGCCGCTCCAAACCGGTGTCGGATGTGGAAACAGGCCACCGTACCGCCACGGTATGCAACATCATCAACATCGCTTATGAGCTGCAGCGGCCCCTCATCTGGGATCCGGAAGAGGAGAGGTTTGAAGAGGACTTTGCCAACCTCATGGTGGGCAGGGCCTACCGCGGCAAATGGGATTATACCGATTTCTGATCCGCTGCAGTATCACCTCCCGGGTGTCCCTGGTCAGGGTCTTTGGTGTGTTTTTGTGAGCGTCATCAGCAGCTCGGCCATCTCCTGCCGTGTCTGCTGCAGCGTTTTCCAGCGACGGTCCTCCACCCTGCGCATAGCGGGGAGGCCTCCCGTACCGGGCAGGGTACCGTCCTTGTCCAGACCGCAGTAGGAAGCAATGACCGCCGTTTTTTCTTTCAGAAAAGCCCGTGCCCGTTCCAGTACAGCCGGATCGGTTCCCGGCGGCGGATCATTGACCAGCTGCTGCAGTTGCACCAGCATGTTGTAATCCTCTTTCCCGTCCCGGACGGCCTCCCACCGTTTGCTGGTGACCACGCCGTTGCCCTGGTAGATGAGCAGGTAGTCCTGTCCTCCTTTGGGCACGTACCACGGATCATGCTGTGAGGTGCAATACGACCAGAAGCCTATGCCCGTGAGGCCGTGCCACCAGACCAGCCACGACTGGCTGCGGTAGTATCCCAGCGGCGACTGGTGCTTGACGTCCCCCAGACATTCATAGGTCCAGACCGTCTTCCCTGTCGACTTAATGAAGTCCAGCTTGTCAGCTCCCTCATGCAGCAGGTAGCCGCTCCGGTTGGGGCACCATATATCGATGTAGGGGGCCATTTTCTTCAGACCGGCCATCGTGGTCCTGCTCACCGGGTCGGCATAGATCTTCAGCCTGGGATCCACCTCTTTGATGGGTTTGGCCAGGTTGACCACCTCTTCCACCTGACCGTCGCGCAGTCCCGGCTCGTCGATGGGGTAGAAAGCGAAGTCATCGTAGGTGAGCCCCATGGCCAGCAGATGGTCGCGCCAGGCTCTGATCCAGGTCTTGTAAGCTTTGGTCCAGGGAGGGGAGAACATTTTGGCAGGTCCTTTCAGGGCCCCCTGGTATCCCCCGAAGAGGATGATCCCGTGAGGAGCGTAACGATGTACATACTCGTCATGGGCCGTGAAGTCGATCTTCCCAGTCAGGTTACCGTTCTCATCGAAGGTGGCGCGGGGCATAAAACCGCCATCGACGAAGACGTTGGTGCCGTGTTCCACCTGATCCCGCAAGGCCTGGTCCACCATATCTTTCAATATGGATGATTCCACATAGCCCCACTGGCAGAGGCGCAGGGGGTCTTTTTGGGACAGGGATACGGGCCACACCTTCACGCTGAGGGATACGGTATCTGTGGCCGGCGCCACCTCCAGCGTGCGCAGGCGGATGGGGCACGACCATTCCCCTGCCGGGAGCTGTGAGGCATCTACATTGATCCACACCTGCCGTACCTCCCACGGTGCGATGACGATCGTCCTGCCCTGGCCGATCTCAGGCAGGGCATCTGCCGACATGTCGAGCGAGTGGGTGGGCACGGCGACGACCTCATGGAAGTCGAGGGCCCTGCGGAAAGAGACGACGGAGTCACCCCGTCGGAGGTTATCCGGTTCGACACGCACGGTCACGGTATGATCGCTGTAGTTGGCCACATTGAAGGCGGCCGACTCTTTTTCTCCCCTGAAAGCCTCAACGGTGAGATGCGGAGGAGGGGTACGTCCCTCGACGATCTCCCCGGCACCGCCGAAAGGAGCCCAGGGGTTGGCGCCATAGGCTGCCAGGCGGCTGCCGGCGATGGCTGCCGCACGGGTGAGCGCCTCCAGACGGGCTGCGTCCGTCAGGGCCGTGGCAAAGCGGGTGCGGAGTGCTGCCAGGTCCAGCGGCGACAGAGCACCAGTGAACTGTCTCTTTGCCTGCAGATCGGCAGCTTCCTGCTCCAGGTGGAGCAGACGCTGCGAGACCAAGCTTTTCTCTGTGAGACGGGCAATGTTTTCCCGGGTACGGGTGAGCAGGTCTTCCAGGTCGAGCAGGTCGCGGGCAAAAGGGGTGAGGTAAAAAGACTGCTCCCGCGAGGCCAGCAGTTTTCCTTTTTCTGTCAGACGGTAGCTGAACCGCAGCGTCAGCGGCATGTCGCCGGGGATGGAGTAAGGCAGGGAGAGAGAGAACAGGGTGTCGGAGGAGAGGAGACTGCGTGTCACCGGTGCCTCCCCCTCCTTTTGCAGGGAGAGCTCCAGGGAGAGCGGTTTCTTCAGGGGGTTCCTGACCGTAACCGTATATCGGTCGATGCCGGTGTGCAGGGAGCCGTAGCTGACCTTCGCGATGCCTGTTGCGGGCTTCGCTTCTCCGGCGGTATAAGCGCCGGTACGGGCCGCATTGAGACGGTATTGCTGCAGAGGGGAATTTTCTGCCGGTCTTTTACCTTTCAGGATATCGAGAGCAATGACCTCAGAAGTGTTGGCACACACCAGGAGAGGATGACCGTTGTGGTGGAAGTCGATGAGCAGGGGCATGCTGTTCATGCCGCCGTTGAGGGGGATCTCTTCTTTCAGGATCCCTTTATCAT
>WFRO01000227.1 GCA_015486475.1 Bacteroidales bacterium | reverse complement strand
GTTTTATCGCCGCCTATCTGAAAAAGTTCCCGCCTCCCGTCGATCTGGGTATCTTCGACAATCTATCCCGTCAGGATAAAAAGGTGGAGATCTGGTCGTCGCCCAACCGCACCACGCAGTCGTGGGTGGTGAAGCAGGTGCTGGAGGCCTGGGGCAGGGAGGGGCTGCCGGAGGCAGACAGGGTGGCGGTGGTGCTGGGCGACGAACAGTTGCTGTTGCCTGTGCTGCATGCCCTGCCGGAGTCGGCCGGCGAGGTGAACGTGACCATGGGTTATCCCCTGCGATCGTCGCCGGTATATGCTTTTTTCAACCAGGCCCTCACCCTGATGAAAAACCGGCGCACCACCGGCGGGAAAGTCTTTTACTATTATCACCATGACGTGCTGACCCTCCTGCGCAACCCGCTGGTGCGGACGCAGGGAGGGGAGAAGCTGATCCGGTGGGAGAAAGAGATCATACGGAAGAACATGATCTATATCGGATCCGATGATATTCATATCGGCGACCCGGTATCCCGTATCTTTACGGATCCCGGCGGTCCCCCTGACTACAACAGCGGTACCCTCCTGGAAGTGCTCTACGATCTGATCCTTTCGGCCACGCCGGAAGAAGAAAAGCCGGCGGTCGATCTCAGCCTGGAGGTCTTTTACCGTCTCTCTCTGCTGGTGACCCGTTTCAACGGTTTCGTCACGGAAGAGTCCCTGCAGCTCTCCCCCGAAGGGTACCTCTCCCTGCTGCTGCACCTGGCGGAAAAAGATTCCGTATCTTTCTACGGAGAGCCTCTCACCGGCCTCCAGGTGATGGGGGTGCTCGAGACGCGTCTGCTCGACTTTGACCGGCTGATCATCCTCTCGGCCAACGAGGGGAACCTCCCCAAACCGGCCTCTTCTGCCTCCTACATACCCTACAACCTGCGGAAAGGCTTCGGTCTGCCCGCCTGGGAACACCGCGACAGCCTCTTCGCTTATTATTTCTTCCGCCTGATCCAGCGGGCCCGCGAGGTGGTGCTGGTGTACCATACCGAGTCCGGGCAGGGCATGACAGGGGAGAAAAGCCGTTTTATCAGCCAGATGCAGTATTTCCTCGGGATGGGAACAAGGGTGAAGAACCTTTTCTTCCGGCCGGGGATCAGCAAAAGAGAGGCTCTTCTGGTAGAGAAGGACCAGGATGTGACCGGCAAAATGATCTCTCTTTACTCGACCGGTAAATATCTTTCTCCGAGTGCGCTGAACAGCTATCTGGATTGTCGTCTGCGTTTTTACTTCAGGTATGTGGCCGGCATCCGGGAGGCCGATGAGATCACCGAGGATGTGGACCATGCGCTTTTCGGACAGCTGATCCACAAGGCACTGGAGATCCTGTATGATCCGGCCGGCTCACGTGTGCCGGCGGGTGGGGTGGTCACTGCGGAGGTGCTGAAAGAGATGAAGGAACGGCACCTGGAGAAGGCGGTGGACATCGCCATGCGGGATGTGCTCTCCGGGGGGGATGGCCGCCAGGAGATACCCGTTGCGCCCCTGCACAGGATCATCCGCTCGATGGTGGTGAACTATGTGAAGAAAGTCCTGGACTATGACCGGCAGCTGGCGCCCCTGACCATACTGGGCGTGGAGAAGAAGGTGTGTGACCGCATCCCCGTGACCGTCGGGGGGAATACTGTGGCTGTCAAGCTGTGCGGTAAGATCGACCGGGTGGACCGGACGGCCGCAGGCGTGCGGGTGATCGATTACAAGACCGGCGGCAGGGGCGCAGAGAAGCTGAGCTTCGGGAGTCTGGACGAGCTTTTTGACCGGCAGCGCAGCACACGCAAAAAAGAGATCTTCCAGGTGCTGATGTACGCCATGATGTTTCCCGGGGACGATCCTCCCGCCACAGTGCTCTATTTTCTGAAGGATATGTTCGGCACGGAAGCCCTGCAACAGGTGCAGAAAGGCAGCGGCAGGTCCAAAGAGATCTATCATTTCGACCGGCAGGAAAAGCAGTACTTCCGCGAGCGTATCACCGGCCTGGTGACAGAGATCTTTGATCCTGCGGTGCCCTTTGATATGACCTCCCGCGAGGAGAACTGCCGATACTGCCCCTTCAGGGAGATCTGTGAGAAGGAGTGAGGATAGGAGTTTGGAGTGTGGAGTGTGGAGTACTTTGAGTACTTGGAGTGCCTAAAATGCACTAAAGTGTCTTAAGTTAAAAGTTATTTGCTGCTTCCTTGCTTCGCCGAAACCCCGGCCTGCCATGACGAAGGCGCAGCGCAGATGAAATTAGCCCCGACTGCGTCGGGACGAAATTAATGGAAATTAGCTCGCTAACGCTCGCGAAATTTACGCCTGACGGCGTGAAATTAAGTAGTCATTCATAGTATATTTTTGCCTTCAGCCTTTCCTCGTCCGACGTAGTCCCGAAATCGGGACAAAGTCGGATTACTTTTGCCTTGTATTGCCATACGGTGGTCATACGGTGGTCATACAGTAGTTATATAGTTGTCATTCGGTAGTTATTCAATAGTTTGCGTGCTTTGCGTTTCGCTTTGCGTTCATTGCGTGAAGCCTCCCCTGATAATTCAGAAATCATAAATCAAAATTCGATATTCAGTGTTCGTTATTTGATATTGAATCATCAGTCGGTGTTCATCCCCGCCTACCGCCTGAACGAATCATTCGGGCAGGGACGAACGTCCGTTCGGACGGGGGTGCAAGGTGCAGGGTGGATCTGCTCTATGATGTGTTATGCACTATGCGCTACGCACTTTTCAGACTTTTTCCACTTTTT
>WFRO01000226.1 GCA_015486475.1 Bacteroidales bacterium | reverse complement strand
GGATGGATGTGAGCCTGGGGCTCAACGAGAGCTTCACGCTGGATATGACCCTCATCCCTGATTTCGGACAGGTGCAGTCGGATGACAAGATCCTCAATCTCTCCCCCTTTGAGGTGAAATACAATGAGAAGAGACCGTTCTTTACCGAGGGCACAGAGCTGTTCAGTAAAGGAGGCATTTTCTATTCGCGCAGGGTAGGAGGCAGGCCCCGGGAGTATTACAAGCCGTATCAGGAAGTGCAGCCGGGCGAGGAGGTGATCAGCAACCCCCAGGAGACACAGCTGATCAATGCCACCAAGGTGTCAGGGAGGAACGGAAAAGGTCTGGGCGTGGGGGTATTCAACGCTGTGACCCGCAACATGTGGGCCGAACTGCAGGATGATGAGACGGATGTCATACGTCGCGTAAAGACCCAGCCGGTGACCAATTACAACATGATCGTGCTGGACCAGAGTCTGAAGAACAATTCTTATGTAAGCCTGGAGAATACCAATGTATATCGTTTTGCGGACCGGGATAATTATAATTACACCGCCAATGTGACCGCCACCGATTTTCTTTTCAAAGACAAGAGCAACAAATACTCGGTGGGAGGGGTGGCTGCCCTCAGCCAGAAGTATTACGATACGCTTCCCACCATCCTGGGGCAACGCATGGAAGTGGTGGGTGGCAAGACCGGCGGGGCCTGGCAGGTGGTTTACAAGGGCAAGCTGATCACGGATACTTATGACCATAACGATATGGGCTATCTGCGTCACAACAATGAGATCAACCATGAGATCCAGCTGGGATACAATATGTACAAGCCCAAAAAAAGACTGCTCAGCTCCCGCAATGAACTGAAGGCCGAATATCAGGGGTTGTACAAGCCGAATGCCTTTACGGATTTTGAGATCGCCCTGAGCTCATTCAGCCAGTTCAGGAACTACTGGTATGCCGGCGGAGAGATCAGCGTACGGCCCCTGGGCCGGGATGATTATTATGAACCCCGTGCCCGGGGATGGCATTACCACCGGGGGGCCGAGGAAAGGATCTCCGGCTGGACCGGCACCAACAGGAACAAACCCTTCTCGGTACGTACGAGACTCTCGGGGAGACTGGTACACAATGAGTTCAATACCACAACGTATGGCTTCTCCGTTACCCCTACCTACAGGATGAGCCAGCGGCTGCAGTTCTCCTATAACCTGGATTACTACATTGCCGGTCATGATATCGGTTATGCCGGGAAGAATGAGGCGCGCGATTCCATCTGGTTCGGCGTGCGCAATGGCAAAACGGTCACCAATCTCCTGTCGGCCAGCTATATCTTTACCCGTGATATCTATCTCTCTTTCCGTCTGCGCCATTACTGGTCGAAGGTGGACTATACGGGCGATTATTATCTGTTGAGGCCCGACGGATCGCTGGAAAACGGCCCTTCCTTTCATGGAACCTCTGACATCAACTACAACGTGTTCACGATCGATATGGATTTTGTCTGGCGTTTTGCTCCCGGCAGTGAGATGTCCCTGGTGTGGAAGAATGCCATCAACACTTACAACTCGGATCTCACGCCCGGTTTCTTCGAAAACCTGGGGAACGTGCTGACCTCGCCGCAATTGAACAGCTTTTCCCTGAAGATCCTTTATTATCTGGACTTCCAAAGGTTCAGGAAGAATGTTACCTAATGGTCAGATCCTAAAAAGCACAGGTTATGATACAACGAATTCAAACGGTTTACCTCCTTCTTTCCCTGACAGTGATCGGGATGATGTTCTTTTTCCCCTTTACCGTTTTTGCAGATGCCGATGCGGTCAGGTATGTCTTTGACTTTTCCGGTGTCCATGCGGTAGGGACGGATGCGATGGTCACGGGAACGCTGCCTTTCCAGATCCTGCTGGTCACCGTGGCCGTCATCAACCTGGTGACGATCTTCCTTTTCCGGAACAGGCGTCTGCAGATACGGCTCTCTGTATTCAACATGCTGCTGATGGCCGGTATCCTCGTGCTGGCTGCCTGGTACATCTATTACACAAAGGGAGAGTTGCAGGCACAGGTGTATTACAAGGTCACCCTGCTTTTCCCGCTGGTGAGCATCGTGCTTACCTGGCTGGCTTTCCGGAATATCCTGAAGGATGAGTTGCTGGTGCGGTCGGCCGACCGGATCAGATGATCGTCAGATGTTCTTCGTCGGTGATCTTCTCGCAATAATGGCATTTCAGCCGTAACGGATCTTTGGAGATAATACGGAAACGGGTGGTCACCGGTTCGTGGTTGGTGATACAGGCAGGGTTGAAGCATTTCACGATGCCCGCCACCTCGTCGGGGATGGTCAGTTGGTGTTTCTCCACCACCTCGTAGTCGCGGATGATGTTGAGGCGGGCTGCCGGCGCTACCAGGGCGATCTTGTTGATCTCCTTCTCGGAGAAATAGATGCCCGCCACTTTGATGATCCCTTTTTTTCCGAACTTCTTGCTTTCCAGGTTGGTGCCGAAGGTGATCTGGTTGGAGATGTTTTCCAGGCCGAGGATGTTGATGACAGAAAAAAGAGTGTCGGCCGGGATGTGGTCGATGACGGTCCCGTTCTTTATGGCGCTGACGCTGAGTTGTTTCGTTTCTCCCATTTTTTTCTGTTTATATCAGGTCCAGGATGGAGGTGATAATGGCCTGCCGTACGAAGACCCCGTTGAGGGCCTGTTCGAAGTAGTAAGCTTTCGGGTTCTCGTCCACTTCGGGCTCGATCTCATTGACCCGGGGCAGAGGATGCAGGATGCGCAGGTTCTCTTTCGTGTTCTCCAGCATCTCGTTGCGCAGCACATAGATGTTCTTCACCTTCTCATACTCGAGGGGATCGGAAAAGCGTTCCCGTTGCACACGGGTCATGTAGACGATATCGGCCCGTGATATGATCTCGGTAAAGTCGTCGTGTTCGTAATATTTCAGCCCTTTTTTGTCGAGGATGATCTTGTACTCGTCCGGCATGCGCAGTTCGGCCGGAGAGATGAAGTTGAAGGTAGTCTTATAGTTGGAGAGGGCGATGAGCAGGGAGTGTACGGTCCTGCCGTACTTCAGGTCTCCCACCATGAAGATATTGAGTCCGTCGAGGGTGCCCTGTGTTTTTTTGATGGAGTAGAGGTCGAGGAGGGTCTGTGTGGGGTGCTGGTTGGCGCCGTCGCCGGCGTTGATAATGGGTACGGGCGAGATCTCGCTGGCATAGCGTGCGCTGCCCTCGATGGAGTGGCGCATGACGATCAGGTCGGAATAGTTGCTCACCGTGCGGATAGTGTCCTTCAGCGATTCTCCTTTGGAGACACTGGAGCTGCCGGCCTCGGCAAAGCCGATGATCTGACCGTCCAGCCGTTTGACGGCGCTCTCAAAGCTGAGACGTGTGCGTGTGGAAGGCTCGAAGAAAAGCGCGGCGATGACCCTGCCGGAGAGAAGCCTGCCCGGGGGATCCTCCTCAAAGCGGGCTGCCGTCTCCAGGATGGACTCTATTTCCCGGGGGGAGAAGTCATTGATGGAGACGAGGCTTTTGTTTTTCAGCGAATTCATAGATCACTTTAATATTAGCCGCAATAAAAATAAAAAAAACTGCAAAGCAAAATCTTTTTCTTCATGCTTTTGTCACATTTATCTCTCCGGTACGTGCCAGACGCTCTGTTATTCTCTCCGTCTCGCTCCGGGGCACGGAGAGGGTGAGACGGCAGGAGGTGTCGAACTGCCGGCCGGTGACGGTGAGGTGTTCGCGGTCGATGATCTGCATGACCCTGTTCAGGGACCCGTAGCCAAAGGTGAGGATCAGGGTGTCACGAAGGACTCTTTCCCCTGTCTCTGCCGAGGCCAGGGCGGCGGCAGCTGCCTGCTTATAGGCATTGTGCAGTCCGCCGGTGCCGAGCAGTACGCCGCCGAAATAACGGACCACCACCACAGCGGTGTCATACAGTCCGGCCGAGCAGATCTGTTCATAGATGGGCCGGCCGGCAGTACCGGAAGGCTCGCCGTCGTCACTGTAACGATAGATGCCGCTGTCCGGTGACAGACGGAAAGCATAGCAGTGATGCCGGGCGCCATGATGTTCTTTGCGGAGACGGTCCAGCTCTATTTTAAATTCTTCTTCACCAGTGACGGGAAAAGCATAGGCCAGGAAACGGCTGCCCCGGTCTTTGAAAAGACCTTCTGCAGGGGAGCGGAGCACCATGTATTTGTCGCCGGGGTTTTCCATGAAAGGGGTTGGTTGTTGCTACAAAGATAATAATGTTTGAATGCTTGAATGATTGAATGTATGAATGAAAAATTCTTTATGAAATATGAATCATACATTGCAAAAAAAAGACCCCGGATGGGGTCTAAGTCAGGTAGCCACAGTAACGTCTGTGGTTATGGTATAAAAATCAAACCACAACCCCGGCGGGGTTGAATTCACATAATAGAAATAAGTAAGATTTGTTTTTGTTTTTTTGAAATATGGATGCTGCATTGAAATAGGCGAAGGGCGAATGAAGAAGGATAATTGATGATCGCCAGGCTTTACTCTGACCGGATGATGGGAAGTAAACAATTTTTTGTTAAAATTGTGATCCGGACCGGATATCTTCAACTTTTTACATCAAGACTATGGGCTCCTATCATTTTCTCAGAACAGGAAGAGTTTTTATTTCTTTCTTGTTATTGATCTTTTTGGCTTCCTGTTCTCAGGACCATCTGATACAGGATCCGTCATATCTGAACCAGGTAGAGAAGGACTTTGCCACAACGAAGAAGCTGGCTTCGCGGCGTGCCGGCGAGCTCTTTGATGTTTTCGGGGGCCGGCTTACCCAACAGGAGCGGGAAGGGCTGATGTTCCTTTATGCCTATATGCCTTTGAACGATCTGGCCGATTACGATGGTGCTTTTTTCCTGGACCATGTAAAATATTCTTTGCGGGCGCGGCAGGAGATGAGGTGGGGGGACAGTATCCCTGAGGAGATCTTTCTGCATTATGTATTGCCGTACCGGGTGAACAATGAGAACCTGGACTCCTTCAGGATGGTTTATTATGATGAGATAAAGGCCCGTGTTGAGGGTTTGTCCCTGGAGCAGGCTGTGCTGGAGATCAATCACTGGTGTCATGAGAAAGTGGCTTACCAGCCGGCGGACATACGCACCTCGTCCCCCATGAATACGGTGAAGAATGCCCGGGGGCGCTGTGGCGAGGAGTCCACTTTTACGGTGGCCGCCCTGCGTACGGCGGGCATCCCAGCGCGGCAGGTCTATGTGCCCCGCTGGGCCCATACCGACGACAACCATGCCTGGGTGGAGGTATGGGTGCACGGCCACTGGCATTATCTGGGAGCCTGTGAACCCGAGCCGGTGCTGGACCTGGGGTGGTTCACAGAGCCGGCCTCGCGGGCCATGCTGGTGCATACCAAAGCTTTCGGAGCATACCGGGGACGGGAGCCGCTGGTGAAGAACATGCCCAAATATGCCGAGATCAACTGTCTGCACCGTTATGCCGTGACCCAGGATGCCGTGGTGCGGGTCACGGATGGCGAAGGACGGCCGGTGCAGGGAGCTGTGGTGGATTACCGGCTTTACAATTATGCCGAGTTCTTTCCCCTGGCCAGTCTGGTGACGGACAGTGCCGGCTGTACGGTCCTCAATACCGGTCTGGGGGACCTGCTGATCTGGGCACATAAAGGGGATCTATACGGTTATGAGAAGATGAGCGTAGCGGTCACGGACACGTTGCAGGTGCAACTGAATAGCCACAAAGGCGAAGAGAGTGTGACGGAGCTGGACCTGGTGCCTCCGCCGCCCCGGAAATTCCCGAACCGCCTGACCCCGGCACAGGAGGAGGAGAACGCCCTTCGCCTGCAGCATGAAGATTCCATACGGCTTGCCTATACGGCCACTTTCTTTGACAGCACAAGAGCTGCGGCCTGGGCGGCCGGTCACGGTTATCCTGCCGACAGGGTCGTGCCCCTGCTGGTGAAGAGCATGGGCAATCATCCAACGATCACTGCTTTCCTGGAGAAGGTGCCGGATCCGCAGAAAAGGCAGGTCCTGCTGCTCCTGGAGAACATCTCAGATAAGGATCTGCGGGATGTGACGGGTGAGGTGCTGCAGGACCATCTGGACCATGCGCCGCCGCCGCAGGAGACGGAGGAAGACTATGGCAGGTACCTGCTCTCCCCGCGGGTGGCCAACGAACAGCTGACACCTTACCGGGCTTTCTTCCTGAAGCACTTCACTCAGGAGGAACAGAAAACATTCAGGGAGGATCCGGAAAAGGTGGCTGCCTGGATCAATGAGAACATCACACTGGACGAAAAAGATAATTACTATGATGTCCCGCTGACGCCTCCCGGCGTCTTTGCCCTGCGGCTGGCCGACCGTCATTCCCGTAAGATCTTCTTTACAGCCCTGTGCAGGACCCTGGGTATCCCGGCCCGTCTGGAGCCTTCGAGAGATGTGGCGCAGTACAGGCACGGGGGCAGCTGGCAGGATGTTTTTCTGAAAGGGGACCCGGTGCTGCCGGGCCGGACGGCCTTGCTGACCCTGCAAACGGAAAAGAATGGTGCCGTGCCCCGCTATTATGTCCGGTACACCCTGGGCCGTTATGTGGAGGGGGTGTACACGACCATGGAATTCCCTTTCCGGATGGAGGCAACCTCTTTTGTCAATATGCCCATGGACCCGGGAGCCTATCTGCTGGTCACAGGACAACGGCAAGAGGATGGCAGCGTGCTGGCCCGGATGCAATTTTTTCCTTTGCAGGAGAAAGAAAAAAGAACGGTGGAGCTGAAGGTCAGGAAAAGCTTTTTGCGGCCACATATACTGGGGCATATATCCGAAGATGCTGACCTGAAAACATGGACGGGGAAAGGACAAAAAAAACTGAGCGGGATCCTGCGGAAAGAGGGAGCTGTTCTCTGCTGGATCGATCAGCGGAAAGAGCCCAGCCGTCATCTTATCAATGAGTTGCCTGACATCCTTTATGCTTTGGGCTCCTGGGAGGGGAAGGTGGTGATCCTGGTGACCGGTGAAGAAGAAAAAGGGACCCTGGATCCGGGCAGCCTGTCCTTGCCGCCGGGGAAGGTCCTTTTTATGGAAGATCCGGAAGGTGTGTTGCTGCAGCATGTTACGGAGGCTGCCGGCAGAGCGGGAGAACGCCCGGACAGGCCGGTGATAGTGGTGGTGGACGGTAAGGGGGAGATCACGGACTTTATGGAAGGGTACCGGATCGGGCTGGAGTCAAGGCTGGCAAGGGATGTGGTGCGGGGAGATTGAGGAGAGTTGATAAGTTGATAAGTTGAGGAGTTGAAAAGTTGAGGAGTTGGATGAAAGAAGAGTAGGAAGTGGAGCGATGAGCGATGAGTCCTTCGGTACGCCTACGGCTACTCAGGAACCAGCGATGAGCTATGAGCGATGAGTTAATGAGCGCGAATACTGTAAGGGACAAAGCACCGCTTTGTCCGTACGTCGGTAAGGAAATATAGTAGGGAGATAATTACTGTAGAGACGCGCATCCTGCGCGTCTTGATCGCTTGAGAGGGCAGGGATTTCGAGAAAAAGATCTTCAAATAGATTATTAGATATATTTAAAAAAAATGAGATGAGACAAATAGTTAAGGTTACGGGTATTTTGTTTTTGTTGATCGCATTTTTTGCCTGCACCGGGGGACAGAAAGGAGAGGAAGATCTGACGGCGTGGGTCGATCCTTTCATTGGCACCGGCGGGCATGGTCACACCTTTCCCGGGGCGGTACTGCCTTTTGGCGGGGTACAGCTGAGTCCGGACAACGGCCGCAGTGGCTGGGACTGGTGTTCGGGGTATCATATCTCCGACAGCACCATCGCGGGGTTCAGTCATCTGCATATCAGTGGTACGGGCATTGGGGACCTGTGTGATATCCTGGTGCTTCCGGCACGTGGCCCTTTCCCGGATGATACCACCGCAGGAGGCGATCATTTCATGCAGCCGCACTGGTCCTCTTTCAGTCACAGCAGGGAGCATGCCGAACCGGGATACTATGCCGTATATCTGGACAAGCCGGCGGTGGAAGCTGAGCTGACGGTCACACGGCGGGCGGGATACCACCGCTATGTGTTCAAAGGAGAAGGGGAGGGGGCCGTGGTCTTCGATCTGGGCTTTCATATCAACTGGGACCTGCCGGTCAGGACCTTTATCAAAGCCGATTCTACGGGCCTGATCACCGGGTACCGTTTTTCCAGGGGATGGGCCCGTGACCAGCGGGTGTGGTTTGCCGCCCGTTTTTCGAGGCCTTTCAGCCGTTTTGTGCCGGTCAAGGGAGGTGCCAAAGGGCAGGGCAATGCCGTGGAGGGCCGGAATGTGCGGGGCATCTTTTTCTTTGACGATGCCGGCGCCGCGCCCCTCTTGCTGAAAGTGGGCATCTCCTCCGCCAGTGAGGAGGGGGCGCTGGCCAGCCTCCATGAGCTGGACGGCCGGGATTTTGACAGGGTCCGGAAAGCAGCCCGTAAAGCCTGGCAGCAGGAACTGTCCAAAATACGGATAGAGACGCCGGACACCACCATGAAAAAGATCTTTTATACGGCCCTCTATCATACCATGATGGCTCCTTTTCTCTATTCCGATCCACAGGGTAACTACAAAGGGGCCGACGGTCAGATACACAACAGCGGCGATCATGAGCGGTATACGGTCTATTCCCTGTGGGACACCTACCGGGCCGAGCACCCTCTCTTCACCCTGATCCAGCAGGACCGCCTGGGGGATATCCTGGCCTCCATGATGGATTTTTACCATGAATACGGCCTGTTGCCCGTCTGGGCGCTGACGGGCAACGAAACGAACACCATGGTGGGCTATCACTCGATCCCTGTTCTGGCGGATGCCTATGCCAAAGGACTCCTGAAGGAAGATCCCGAAAAGGTGTTCGAGGCGATGAAGAAATCCTCCATGACCAATATCAAAGGGCTCAAATGGGTCAAAGAGATCGGTTACATTCCCGCTGACAAAGAACGCCATTCTGTCTCCAAGGGGCTTGAATATGCCATTGACGACTGGTGTATAGCGGACATGGCCCGGCGTCTAGGAAGAAAAGAGGATGAGGCCTACTACCTGAAAAGGGCCGGGTATTACAGGAATTATTTCGATCCCTCTACGCGTTTTATGCGGGGCCGCATGTCGGACGGCAGCTGGCGGACCCCTTTCAATCCGCTCTATTCGAGTCATCAGAGCTTTGATTATACCGAGGGGAATGCCTGGCAATACACCTGGCTGGTGCCGCAGGATGTGGCAGGGCTGATACAGCTCATGGGCGGACGGAAGGCTTTCATTGCAAAGCTGGACTCCCTTTTCACCCTCAACAAGCCCGTGGAGGGGGAGAACGCTTCGCCTGATATCTCAGGTCTGATCGGGCAGTATGCCCACGGCAATGAACCCAGTCATCATATTGCCTATATGTACGATTATGCAGGGGCACCCTGGAAGACCCAGGAGCGTGTGGACCAGATCCTGCGCACCCTGTATTTTGCCGATCCCAACGGTCTGAGCGGGAATGAGGACTGTGGCCAGATGTCAGCCTGGTTCGTGCTGAGCAGCCTCGGGTTCTACCAGGAGAACCCTGCCGACGGGAACTTTGTCTTTGGCAGGCCTCTTTTTGACAAGGCCGTGATCCGGACCGGGCAGGGGAACACTTTTATTATTGAAGTGCATAATAATGCTCCCCAAAACAAATATATCCGGAAAGTCCTTCTGAACGGCCGGGAGCTCAAAAGAACCTATGTTCATTTTCAGGAGATCGATCAGGGAGGCAGACTGGTGTTCGAGATGTCTCCGGAGCCTGTAAAGACTTGGGGCAGTGATCCTTCCTGGGCTCCACCCTCCATGACAAAAAATTGATGTGAATCTGTATCCAGGCATCTGAGAAAACGGGTACAGGAACGTGAAATGAGTTGTAATAAGTTGTAGTACAGTTTATTGTATAGTTTTAGCATTCTGTATCATATATATTTTATATAAAAAAGTAAAAAAATCTCATTTTTTTTTGGGAGAATATATATTTTATTTATTTTTAACTGCTTAAAATGATCCGGTCCCTGAACTACATCATTTTCAATATTTACTTTACTATCTAATTTTTTAATTTATTATTTATAATAATGGTTGAAATAAAGTTAAATGACGAAAAAAAGGCGGAGATGATACGGTTTTATGAGGAAGAGCTTGATAAGACCGTTATTCGCCTGAGGCACATCACAGAGATGTTGCAAACGCTGAACCCCGGTTCCGAGCATCTGAAACTGAAAGAACTGGAAGGAGTACGGGCTGTTACGGAAGCCACAGCTCCCGGAAAAGCTCCTGCCAGGAAAAAGAGCACACGCAAGAGAAAACCGGGACCGAAAGGTACATGGACCAATTACATCATGAAAAGACTGCGTCAGGTGCAGCGTCCCATCACCTATGATGATCTGATCCATGACGCCATGCTCAATTTCAACAAACCCCCCGAGGATCTTGAAAAAGTGCGTCAGGCTGTGATGAACAGTGCTTTCAGGCTTCGCAAAAAACAGGGGAAAGTGCTTACGTACCGGAAGCCCGGCTCCAAGGAGAAATATATCGGCCTCAAGAAATGGTTTGATGCAGACGGGAACCTCCTGAACGAGTACAAAAAGAAGATCCTGGACTAAGTCCCGGAATTCCATATTGATAAAAGAGACCTTTAAAAAAATAAGTAAAACAGCAGTGTTCTGCACTGCTGTTTCTTTTTTTGTATTTTTGGAAGAATTTTAAGCTTCCAGCAGATCATCATCATGTCGAAAATATTCAGTTTTCTGAAGAAGTCGTATCCTTTCAATGCCGATCTGAAGCAGAACACCATACTGATCTTTGTGATCAGCCTGGTGCTGTTCCTGCTGATGTTCCTGCTACAGCCTTTTGATATTGTTTCACTGACACGGAAAGAGAAATATCTTTTGCTGGGAGGAGTGATCGTAGTGACTTTCCTGGCGCTCAGTATCAATCTGTTGCTGGTCCCGGCCCTTCTGGCCCAGCGGGGCATGTTCAAAAAGTGGAATGTCCTGAAAGAGATCCTCTGGAATATCTGGATCATGTTCACGATCATTGCCGGGTATTATATTTACTTTGGCCTGATCGGAAGTTTTGCCTTCGATTATATCGTATTTCTGAAGATCCTGTTCATCAGCGCCATCCCCGTGAGTATTCTTATCCCGTATAACCGTAACCGGTTGTTACGTTCACATCTGCAGTCGGCGATCGATCTGAACCGCTATCTTGAGAAAAAAGCACATCCTCTGCAGGAGATCGTGCATTTGCGTTCCGAGTATGAGAAAGATGATCTGTCTGTGGAGGTAAGTTCTCTGCTGTTTATCCGTTCTGCCGGGAATTATATCGAGGTGTTCTGGCAGGGCGACCAGACCACCCATTCGCGTATGGTGAGATGTACGATGAAGAATGCCCAGGAGGCCTTTAAGGATTATCCGTACATTTTCATGTGTCATCGTTCCTATATTGTGAATGTCAAGCAGGTAAGGAAGGTGGAGGGGAATTCCCAGGGATATGTCCTGTATGTGGGCAATGATCTGCATGAGGTGATGGTCTCACGTAACTATATCTCCCGTTTCAAGGAGCTCTTTTTCGAAAGATAGCTCCTGACAGCCCCGCAGCAGTCCGGATCCTTATACAATGTTTGTGTTTTGTCACTGCATGGATGCATTTCATCCCTGCCGGATGCTGTTTATCCCTTTCCGTTAACCGTTGTACCTAAAGTTTTTCATTCTTTCCTTCCTCCTCTACATTTGTCAGCCAAACAATTTAAAAGGAAAAATAATATGAAAACTTTGAAGATCGGGGACATGGAGGTCCGCCTTCCTGTGATCCAGGGAGGGATGGGAATAGCAGTATCATTATCGGGTCTGGCTTCGGCCGTGGCCGATGAAGGCGGTATCGGCGTCATCTCTTCGGCGGGTATCGGCATGCTGATGCCCGGTTTTTCCAAAGATCTCCAGGAAGCCAACAAAGCAGCTCTGCGGCAAGAGATACGTAAAGCCCGGAGCAGGACTTCCGGTTACATAGGTGTCAACATCATGATGGCGCTCACCGATTATGAAGATCACATGGTGATCGCTGTGGAAGAGGGTGTGGACGTGATCATTTCGGGGGCAGGCCTGCCGCTCAGGATCCCGAAGATCCTGCTGGAGGATAAAGCTGCTGCCAACCGGACCAAGTTCCTTCCCATTGTATCCTCGGCGAAAGCCGCTTCTCTGATCTTCCGCTACTGGTCGTCGCATTACGGGGTGATCCCGGACGGTGTGGTGGTGGAAGGCCCTGCTGCCGGCGGGCATCTCGGTTTCAAGAAAAAAGATCTGACGGATCCCCGTCATGGCCTGGATATTGTCATTCCCGAAGTGGTGCAGGCCCTGGCCCCTTATGCTGAAGAGTACGGGCGTGATCTGCCGGTCATCGCAGCAGGAGGCATTTATACCGGAGAAGATATGTACCGCATCATGCAAAAAGGTGCGGCAGGGGTGCAGATCGCCACCCGTCTGGTGCCCACCGAGGAGTGCGATGCCTCCCGTGAGTTCAAGGAAGCTTATATAAACAGCACCCGGGAGGATATCATGATCATTGATTCTCCGGTGGGATTGCCGGGGCGGGCCATACGGAACACCTTCCTGGAAGAGGTGGCCGGCGGCAAAAGACATCCGGTGAATTGTCCGTGGCAGTGCCTGAAGACCTGCGATTACAAGACCGCGCCTTATTGTATCACCCTGGCTTTGGTAAATGCCGCCAAAGGTAAACTGAAGAACGGCTTTGTCTTTGCCGGGAGCAATGCCTATCGTACCGATAAGATCACTACAGTGAAAGAGGTGCTGGGGGAAATAAAGGCAGAGTACATGGCCGCACAGACCGCTTCAAAAAAGCGGGGGAGAGGAATGCCCAGGGTCCGGACCCTGCCGGTCCATGATGCAGGAATGCAGAATGCGATATAAAGGGAAGAGATAAAAAAAAGAGGCGAAATTTTCGCCTCTTTTTTTATTCCCCGTGGATCTTTTTCTTTTTTTCGAGGAGTTGATCATGTGTTTCCTCATGATCCGGATCGGGAATGATACAATCCACCGGACAAACTTCCTGGCATTGCGGAGAGTCGAAGAATCCCACACATTCAGTACACAGGTCCGGGTTGATCACGTAGGGTTCCCCTTCGCTGATCGCCTCATTGGGACATTCGGATATACATGCTCCGCATTCAATACATTCGTCAGTGATCATTAGTGCCATAATATTTCCTCCTTAATTTTAATTAGGTTAAAGGACGGGTAAAGTTAAAAAAATTTCTTTTCGATTTTATTATTATTGAAAAGTTCAAAGTTCATAATGCATAGTTCAGGGTTCGTTCACACAATTCCCGGCACTTTTGACCTTTTAACTGTTCATACTTTTTGACCTTTTATTCCTCGTGGATGAGGGAAGAGAAATCAATTTCTTCCTTCCGGTCCATTTCTACGAGGCTCAGATCTTCGCATTTAAGCGTTCTGAACTGGTATTTTTTCAGCAGGGCATAATTGTGTGTGGCAAAGAGTACGGCGCATCCCGTTTGGGTGATATCTTTCAGCAGGTGGAGAATACCTTCGGAGGTCTCGGGGTCGAGGTTTCCCGTAGGCTCGTCTGCCAGTATGATGCGGGGGTGGTTGAGCAGGGCCCGTGCGATGACGATACGTTGCTGTTCGCCGCCGGAGAGCTGGTGAGGTTTTTTATAATCCTTGTATTCCATTCCCACCGACTGTAACACTTCGCCGATGCGTTCTTTGATCTTCTTCCGGTCTTTCCAGCCGGTAGCTTTCAGTACGAAATACAGGTTCTCGTACACAGTACGGTCGGTGAGGAGCTGGAAGTCCTGGAAGACGATACCCAGGTTCCTTCGCAGGAGGGGGACCTCCCTTTTTTTGAGGGTTTTCAGAAAGTGGTCACCCACGCGGGCATAGCCTTTCTTCAGGGGCAGCTGGGCATTGATGGTCTTGATAAGGGTCGTCTTGCCACTGCCCACCCGGCCTATCAGATAGACAAATTCGCCGGGATAGATATCAAATGTTACATCCTTCAGGATCAGATGATCTTTCTGAAAAAGGTCACATTTTTTGAATTCAATGATAGGTTTTTCCTCCATAGGTCCGTCTCCTGCTCGTTGTTTGCATCAAAAATACAATTTTGTTTAACACCGGCATCTTCCTGCCCCGGAAATTAACAATGCAATGTTAATTAAAACCTGTACGAACTTGTCACATTCCACGTTATAATAACTAACTTTAGCCCCCGAAAAAAAAGATTATGCAGCGTTTTGTGAGGCATGCCGCAACAATGTTGATGTTACTCTTCCTGTTGTTCACGGAAGGGTGGGCACAGATGCCTCACTATTTCACCACCGAGGAGTATGCCTATAGCAGGGCGCAGGATCTTTATCAGAAAGAGAAGTATGCTCCCGCCCAGAAAGCCTTTGATGAGTTCGTTGAGCGTTATCACCAGAAGGGGGATATCCTGGCAGCCTTGTCGGAGTATTATGCGGCACGTTGTGCCATGTACCTCTTTAACGAAGATGCTGAATACCGTCTCTTTGCCTTTATCAGCAATCATCCGGAAAGCGCCCTGGTGAAAGATGCGATCCTGGACATGGCTTTTTATCAGTACCAGAAAAAGAGCTACCGGAAAGCCGTCACCTGGTTTGCCAAAGTGGATGTCTCCTCCCTGCCGCAGGACCGGAAAGCGGAGTATTATTTCAAATACGGTTATTCGCTTTTCATGCGGAAAGAGTTTGACAAGGCCAAAATGGCATTTTATGAGATCAAGGACATCCACAGTGATTATACACCTCCTGCCATTTATTACTATGCGCACATCGCATATTCCGAAGGGAATTATGAGACGGCCCTCAAGGAGTTCCGGCGTCTTACCGATGACAAGAATTTTGCACCTATCGTACCTTATTATATTGTACAGATCCTGTACATGCAGAAAAAGTATGATGAGATCCTGGATTATGCTCCGGCCCTTCTGAAAAATGCCACCCCCACAAGGGTGAATGAGATCCGGAAATATATCGGGGATGCCTGGTTCCGCAAGGGGGATTACGGGAAAGCCCTTCCTTACCTGGAGGAGTATGCAGCTAAGAACAAGCTGACGCGCACGGAGCACTATGAGTTGGGGTATTGTTATTACAAGGCCGGACAGTATGACCTGGCTGCCAAAGAGTTCGGATATGTAACGGGTGCAAAGGACCGGCTGGCCCAGAACACCTACTACCTGCTGGCCGACTGTTATCTGCATCTCGGGGATAAAAAGAACGCCGGCTTTGCTTTCTCTGCGGCAGCAGGTATGGATTTTGACCCGGAGATCAAGGAGGATGCCCTGTTCAATTATGCCAAGCTGACCTTTGAGCTTTCCTATTCTCCGTTCAACGAGACGGTCACCGCCCTGAAAAAATACATTGACACCTATCCTTATTCCAAACGGGTCAATGAGGCTTATCACTACCTGGTAATGGCATATCTCAATGCCAAGAATTACAAGCTGGCGCTGGAATCTCTCAATCAGATCAAGGATAAGAACGACGAGCTCAAAAAGGCTTATCAGCGGGTGGCCTTTTACCGGGCGCTGGAATTGCTGAAGACGGGTGATCCGGACAATGCGGTCACGCTGCTCACGCGTTCGCTGGATTACGGTTCGTATGATCCGGTCATCAGAGCCCGTGCCTGGTTTTGGCTGGGAGAAGCCTGGTACCGGATGAAACAGGATGACCAGGCCCTGGAGGCTTTCAACAAGTTCATCTACAGCCCCGGGGCGGTCGATCTGCCGGAGTATGCCAAAGCCCACTACGATATCGCATATATCCATTTTAACAGAAAGGATTACAAGACCGCCTCGGTATGGTTCCGGAAGTACCTCGACCTTCGTGGTAAAAAAGACCCGGTACTGGTGGCGGACACCTACAGCCGTCTGGGCGATTGTGCTTTTGTGTTGCGCGATTTCGAGCTGGCGATACAGTATTACACCAAAGCTTACCAGGCGGCGCGGGTCAATCCCGACTATGCGTTGTATCAGAGGGGCTTTACTTACGGACTGGTCAAAAACCCCCGTGCCAAGATCAGGGACCTCACCACCCTCATCGGAAAATATCCCAGGTCGTCTTATGTGGATGATGCCCTGTATGAGCGGGGCAAGGCGTGGATCGATGTGCATGACGAGAACAAAGCGCTGGCCGACTTCCGTGAGATCATCAACAGTTATCCCACCAGCTCTTATGTGCCCAAGGCTTATCTGCAGATGGGACTGGTGAGTTATAATCGCAATGATTACAAGATGGCGATACGCAGCTTCAAGATGGTGCTTGAGAAGTATCCCGGCACCCCGGAGGCCAGGTATGCGCTCACGGGGCTGAAGAACGTCTACGTGGATATGAACGATGTGGAGGCGTATTTCTCCTATGCCCGCCAGCTGGGCAGTTATGCCAGTGTTGACCTGGCCGAGGAAGATTCGCTGTTGTACATCTCCGGGGAAAATCTTTATATGAAAGGGGACTGTAAGCGGGCAGGTGAGGTCCTGAACAAATATCTGAAGAAATTTCCCGACGGCACTTTCCGTATCAATGCCCATTTCTATCTCGCGGAGTGTGCCCGGTCGGCCGGTGACACTACCGCAGCGTTGGAGCATTACCGGTATGTCATCCGTCAGCCGCGCAATCTTTTCAGTGAATCTGCGCTGGTGGCTTCGTCAGCCCTCCTGTACGGCAGGAAAGATTACGCTGCGGCCCTGGAGGATTATGTTTTGCTGGAACGGGTGGCCGAGCTGGAGAAGAATATCCTTACGGCACGCCTGGGGCAGCTGCGTTGCAGCTATAAGATGCAGAACTACCGGTCGGTGGTGACCGTAGCGCAGGAGATCGCCGGTATGCCCAACATCACGGAAGAGGTGGCGCGGGAGGCTTATTTCAAAATGGCCAAGGCATACCAGGCCCTGGGTGAGACGGACAAGGCGCTGCAGACCTACCGCAAGGTAGCGGTGGAGGTGACCAGCCGCGAAGGGGCCGAGTCGATGTACCGGGTGGCAGAGCTGCTCTATAAAGAGAACAAGAAAGATGAGGCGGAGAAGGTGATCCTCAAATTCATCAACATGAGCACGCCCCATACCTACTGGATGGCCCGGGCGTTCCTGCTCCTCTCGGACATCAGCCTGGACAAGGATGATCTGTTGCAGGCCAAATACACTCTGAAGAGCCTCACTGACTATTATAAGGTGACCAATGACGGCATCCTGGATGAAGCCAGGGAGAAGCTGCAGGCCATAGCGCAGATCGAGAAACTGAGAAATGCCCCGGACAGCATTGAAGTGGCTCCCGACACGTTGATCCATGAGCCTGCCGACACCTCCTCGCAAGGTGCCGGGGGCGGGCAACCGAAAGAAAGAACGGAATGAAAAAAGGAATGACATATCTCCCGGTCGTGCTACTGACAGCCTTCCTTCTGCTGCCCTCCGGCATGTTGTATGCCCAGCGGGACACCATCCGCAAGGAGGTGAGGGTGGTCAAACCCTATGAGCCCAGCCTGTCGGGAGCGACCAAGATAAACATCACGCCGGTGCTGGGAGATACGGCCAGATACCGCCCGAAGATCACCTATTCGATCTCACCCAAACCGATGATGGCTCCGTACAATCCGCGGCCCATCAAACCGGCACGCCTGCAGGCCGAGAGTGTTCCCAAACTTTACAAAAGCTACCTGAAACTGGGCATGGGCAACTACATCACGCCCCTCCTGGAGTTCAACATGTCTTCCCTGCGTTCCAAAGATCATGTGCTGGGGATGTATGTCAGATCACTTTCTTCATACGGCAATGTTAAACTGGACAACGGAAAAAAGGTGGACGGGAATTACGGGAACCTGAAAGCTGAGTTTTACGGCAAGAAGATCTTCCGGTCCGCCACTTTTGACGGGAGCGTGTTCTTCCGGAACGACAAGATGCTCTATTACGGATATAACCCGCTGCTGGACACCTCGCTGGTGAAGGACAGCATCCGGCAGAACTACCTTAATCCGGGCGCTCAGCTGAGCATTCATTCCACCCACGCTGATTCCAATCATGTCAATTACAGCGCTTCCGTGCGCTATGATTATTTCAGGGATAAATACGATCATGCACAGCATGGCGTGAACTTTTCCGGGAGCCTGTTCAAGGTATTCAGCGGCAAGACCATCGGTTTCAGGGCGGATGTGCTTTACTTCAACAGCGATCTTTATCCGGTGGGGGACCATGATGCCAATATCACGGTAGAGCCCTGGTTCTACCAGTCGACCGAGGAGTGGCGACTGAAAGCTTCCATTGCCGGTACCTTTGACCTGACGGAAGGGAACACGGATATCCGTCTCTATCCGCGCATCCATTTTCAGTTCCGGATCATTCCCGGTTATCTGCTCACCTACCTGGGAATGGACGGACGCATGGAGGTGAACGACTACCTGTCGATGTCGCGCGAGAATCCCTTTATCAAACCGGGGCTTTACATTGAGAACACGGATCATAAGATGGAGTTCTACCTCGGCCTCTCAGGCTCCCTGGCACCCGGCACCGAATACAAGCTGAAGGGATCGTTCTCGCTGGTGGACCAGATGCCGTTCTTTATCAATGATACGTCGGATAACCTGGGCAACCGTTTTATCGTGACCTATGATGATGTGCAGCTCTTTCGTCTCTCGGGCGAGTTCATGGGCCGGGTGAGCGACAAGTTCTCCCTGCTCCTGAAAGGGGCCTTCAACAACTACAGCATGAGCGTGCTGGAGAAACCCTGGCACAAACCCGCCTTCGAGGCATCCCTGGGGGCAAAGTACAGTCTGCACGACAAGATCATCGTCCGGGGTGATTTTAACTATATCGGAAAGCGATATGCCACCACACCGGATTCACAGGTGATACAACTGAAAGGATATCCCGATCTTAACCTGGGATTCGAATACCGGTACCGGAAGATCCTCTCTTTCTTCCTGAACTTCAACAATATCATCTCGGTCAGGTACCAGCCCTGGAACCAGTTCCCGACACAGGGGTTCTTTGTGATGGGAGGGTTTACGTATTCGTTGTAGGAAGTACTTGGAGTACTTGAAGTGCCTAAAGTGCCTAAAGTGCCTAAAGTTAAAAGTTGGTAATGTTGGGTGCTAGGTGCTAGGTGCTGGGTGCTGGGTGCTGGGTGCTGGGTGCTCCACCTTCGCCGTCCCTTCGACAAGCTCAGGAACCGGCTTCGGTGGACAAAGTGGGTGCTGGGTGCTGCCCGCCCGGACGACTCCGGTCGGACGGGGAGCATCGAGCTTCGCACATCGAATTTCCTTCTGCCTTCTTATGCCTTCTGCCTTTTTACTTTTGCCTTCTTATGCCTTTTGCCTTTTTACTTTTGCCTTCTTATGCCTTCTGCCTTTTTACTTTTGCCTTCTTATGCCTTTTGCCTTTTTCCTTTTGCCTTTTGCCTTAAAAAGTACTGATTCTCCTCATTTTTGTTTGTTGATTTTCTGTTGATAAATACACCTGTGAAAACAGTGGATAATTGCCTGATTATCATTAAAATTTAGTATATTTGCATGAAACGGAAAGGAAAAGATTGAAGAGATCTTATTATGTTGTTAATTAAGGTTTTACGGAGAGCGATAAACATTAGGAAAAAATACCGGAGAACGGTCTTTTCATCAGCCTGAAAATGTGACCGGAAATCCTGATCACAATCTTGGAAAAACAGGTAAAATCTTCCCGGAGAATTTCCGGGGAAAAGGGTATTATATAAATAAATTTAATATGAGCGAAGAAGAGAAAAAAGTGCAGGGCAGTAATGAATATTCTGCCGAGAACATCCAGGTCCTGGAGGGGCTGGAGGCGGTACGGAAGCGGCCGGCCATGTACATCGGCGATGTGAGCGAGAAAGGTTTGCATCATCTGGTCTATGAGGTGGTGGACAACTCCATTGACGAGGCGCTGGCCGGGTACTGCAAGAACATTGACGTAGTGATCAACGAGGACGGGTCGGTGACGATCAGTGATGACGGCCGGGGCATCCCTGTCGATCTTCATGAGAAAGAGAACCGTTCGGCGCTGGAGGTGGTGATGACGGTCCTCCATGCCGGGGGTAAGTTCAACAAGGACTCCTACAAGGTTTCCGGGGGGCTCCATGGTGTGGGGGTATCCTGCGTCAATGCACTGTCCGTGGAGCTGCGGGCTGAGATCCACCGGGACGGGAAGATCTTCGTGCAGGAGTACAGCAAAGGAAAACCTCTGGGTACCGTGAAAGAGGCTGGTACCACCGACCGCACCGGGACGATCATTACCTTCAGGCCGGACGATACCATCTTCATTACCACAGATTATAAATATGAGATCCTGGCAGCCCGTCTGCGTGAGCTGGCCTACCTGAACAAGGGGATCCGGCTCTCCATCACCGATAAAAGGGAAAAGATGGAGAACGGCAACGGCAACGGCAACGGGAATGGCAATGGCAACGGTTATCGACATGATGAGTTCTACTCGGAGGAAGGACTGCGCGAGTTCGTGAGATACCTCGACCAGACGCGAGATCCCCTGATCCAGGAACCGATCTACATCGATACCGAAAAGAACAGCATCCCTGTGGAGATCGCCATGCAGTACAATACCTCCTATACGGAGAACATCCATTCGTATGTGAACAATATCAACACCATCGAGGGAGGCACCCATTTGTCGGGCTTCCGGCGGGGGCTGACCCGTACCCTGAAGAACTATGCTGAGCGGTCGGGCATGACGGCCAAATTAAAATTCGATATCAGCGGGGATGATTTCCGGGAAGGGCTGACGGCCATTGTGTCGGTGAAGGTGCAGGAGCCTCAGTTCGAGGGGCAGACCAAGACCAAGCTGGGTAACTCGGAGGTGATGGGAGCCGTCGACCAGGCGGTGAGCACTGCCCTGTCCAACTACCTGGAGGAGAACCCCAAGGAGGCCAAGATCATCGTGCAGAAGGTGATCCTGGCAGCGCAGGCGCGTCATGCCGCCCGCAAGGCCCGGGAGATGGTGCAGCGCAAGAACGTGCTCTCCGGTTCCGGCCTGCCGGGCAAGCTGGCCGACTGTGCCAGCAGAGATCCTGAAGGGACGGAGATCTTCCTCGTCGAGGGAGACTCGGCAGGCGGCACGGCCAAGCAGGGCAGAGACCGCCAGTTCCAGGCCATCCTGCCCCTGCGGGGTAAGATCCTCAACGTAGAGAAAGCCATGATGCACAAGATCTTTGAGAACGAAGAGATCAAGAACATCTTTACCGCCCTGGGCGTTTCCATCGGCACTGAAGAGGATAGCAAAGCCCTAGACATGTCGAAGCTGCGTTATCACAAGATCATCATCATGACCGATGCCGACGTCGACGGGAGCCATATCACCACACTGATCATGACCTTTTTCTTCCGGTACATGCAGGACCTGATCCGGGAAGGATATCTCTACATCGCCACACCTCCTCTTTATCTTGTCAAAAAAGGCAAGAACTTCCGGTATTGCTGGAACGAGCAGCAACGCCAGCAGGCCGTCGAGGAGATGGGGGGCGAAAAAGCCGGCGTGGCCGTACAGCGTTACAAAGGTCTGGGTGAGATGAATGCCGAGCAGCTGTGGCAGACTACCATGAACCCGGCGTCGCGCACGCTGCGGCAGGTGACCATAGAGAGTGCGGCCGAGGCCGACCGCATCTTCTCCATGCTCATGGGCGATGATGTGCCGCCACGGCGGGAGTTCATAGAGAAGCATGCCAAATATGCCAATATTGATGCCTGATCATTAATCTGCGATTGCGTTTATGTTTTTTCTCGGCTGTGACGTAGGCAGTTCTTCGGTGAAAGTATCCCTGCTGGAAGGGGATACGGGGACCGTCGTAGCCCATGCCACCTCGCCCGCCGGTCAG
>WFRO01000225.1 GCA_015486475.1 Bacteroidales bacterium | reverse complement strand
GCTCGTTCCTTCCCAACATCTATGATGCCCTGGAGATCAAACGGCCCGATGGTTCTACTCTCATTCTCGAGGTGGAACAGGAGATCGGAGAAAAAACGGTGCGTACCATCGCCATGGATTCCACCGACGGTCTTCGCCGCGGCCTGGAAGTGACCGCCACCGGCGCCCCCATCCGGATGCCCATCGGCGAGCAGCTCAGGGGCCGTCTGATGAACGTTACCGGCGAGGCCATTGACGGCATCGGCGCCCTCGATAAAAGCAAAGGATATCCCATCCACCGGGAACCCCCTAAATTCACGGATCTCTCCACGGAAAAAGAGATCCTTTTCACGGGCATCAAGGTCATCGACCTCATCGAACCCTATTCCAAAGGGGGCAAGACAGGCCTCTTCGGCGGGGCCGGCGTAGGCAAAACAGTGATCATCCTGGAACTGATCAACAACATTGCCAAAGCCTATACGGGCCTTTCCGTGTTTGCCGGTGTGGGAGAACGTACCCGTGAGGGGAACGACCTGCTCCGTGAGATGCTCGAGGCAGGGGTCATTGATTACGGTGAAGCGTTTAAAAAAGATATGGAAGCCGACGGTTGGGATCTCTCCAAGGTAGATCCCGAAAAACTCAAGGAATCCAAGCTGGCTCTTGTGTTCGGGCAGATGAACGAGCCTCCCGGAGCACGTGCCCGTGTGGCCCTGTCCGGTCTCTCCGTGGCTGAATATTTCCGTGACGGGGACGGTGACTCCGGCGGCCGTGACATCCTTTTCTTCATGGACAATATCTTCCGTTTCACCCAGGCCGGGTCCGAAGTGTCCGCCCTCCTCGGCCGTATGCCGTCGGCCGTGGGCTATCAGCCCACGCTCGCCTCCGAGATGGGAGAGCTGCAGGAGAGGATCTCCTCCACCAAGCACGGCTCCATCACCTCCATACAGGCCGTATATGTGCCGGCCGACGACCTGACCGACCCGGCACCCGCCACCACCTTCGCTCACCTCGACGCTACGACGGTCTTGAGCCGTAAGATCGCCGAGCTGGGGATCTACCCTGCCGTCGATCCGCTCGACTCCACCTCCCGGGTACTTACCCCCGATATCGTTGGTGAAGAACATTACAATACGGCACAGCGTGTGATAGAGATCCTGCAACACTACAAAGAGCTGAATGATATCATTGCCATCCTGGGTATGGACGAGCTCTCCGAAGAAGACAAGCTGGTAGTCCACAGGGCCCGCAGAGTGCAGCGTTTCCTCTCACAACCCTTCCACGTCGCGGAACAGTTTACCGGCATGCCCGGGAAGTGGGTATCCATAGAAGATACCATCAAAGGCTTTAAAATGATCATGGACGGCGAGGTGGATGAGCTGCCCGAATCAGCCTTCCACATGGTGGGAACCATCGAGGAGGCGATCGAAAAAGGTCAGAAGATCCTGGCTGAGTCCAAAAAATAACCATTAATACACAACATTTTGTATCTGGAGATCATTACACCCGAAAATAAATTGTTCACCGGCGAGGTGAGACTGGTACAGGTGCCGGGGACCAAGGGTTCCTTTGAGATCCTGCACAATCATGCACCGATCATCTCTTCCCTGCTGGAGGGTACGGTCAGGCTGATCACCACCGATGGAAAGGAAAAAACATTCGATATCAAAGGAGGTGTCATTGAAGCCCATAACAACAACATCACCATCCTGGGAGAATCTGCTTAAAATACTCCTGATCATCCTGTTTTCATGGACAGGAACCTTTTCTTATGCACAGAAGAAGATCACTTTCCCGGCGACGGACAGCCTTTCTGTAACCGCTGACCTTTACCCGGGCAGTCCCGGCGATCCTTATATGCTTCTTTTTCATGAAGAGGGTTCCAGCCGTGGAGAATACCGGGAGATCGCACCCCGTCTGGTGAAAATGGGCTACAACTGTCTGGCCGTCGACCTGCGCTCCGGGAAGGAAAGCAATTATGTGTCGAACGAGACAGCCCGGCAGGCCGGCACCCTGCCAACGTCGCCAAAACTGACCGACTGCCTCAGGGACATGCAGGGAGCCATTTCCTGGGCCGTAGGGCAAAGCGAACAACCGGTGGTCCTGCTGGGCAGTTCTTTTTCTGCCTCTCTCTGCCTGCTGGAAGCAGTCCGGGACAGCATGGTCGGGGCGGTCGTAGCTTTCAGCCCGGGAGAATTTTTCCGGCCGGCGGTCTCCGTCAGGGACTCGCTGAAGATGATCCGTGTACCGGTGCTCATCGCCGGAAGTAAACAGGAGTACCCCTACCTCACTGAACTGGCTTCAGAAATACCCCCTGCTCACCTGACCCTCTTTGTCCCCTCCCGCCATAACGGAGCACACGGTACCGCATCTCTGCTTTCTTCCGACCCTGCCTCCGGCGACTACTGGCTTACCCTGCTGATGTTCTTCAGGAACATCCGGAAAGCCCAATGATCTTTGTTTTTTAAAACCCTTTCATGATGAACGATCTGGATAAATTCAGGGAATATGCCCATAAGGTCGTCGACCGGATGGTCGATTATTACAGGAATGTTGAAAATTATCCGGTAAAGTCCCTTGTGGCTCCCGGCGACATATACGATCTGTTCCCGGAGCTGCCACCCGCCACAGGCGAAGAGATGGACGAGATCCTCCGGGATTTTGACGAAAAGATCATCCCCGGCATGACCCACTGGCAGAG
>WFRO01000224.1 GCA_015486475.1 Bacteroidales bacterium | reverse complement strand
GGCTGAAGAGCACCTGTCCTTTGTTGGCATCAAAATACCCGGTGCTCACCTCGTAGGAATAATCATTGCCGGCGATGATCACATCCGGAAGACTGTCATGGTTAAGGTCGCGTATGATCATCTTTTTTATGGGTGATACCTGTGTGTAACGTGGCATTTTCTCCCATTTGAAAGAGCCTTTCTCATTCCACAGGATATAACTGGAAGTGGTGTTCACATACAACGTATCCTCGATCCTTTTTGCCGTGGAGGGATCGAACATATCTTTGAAGGAAACATAGCTGAATGCTTCATAATCCTTGAACTTTTTCAGGAACCAGGAAGACTGTCCCACCAGCTCATCCAGATAATTGACCGGATATTCGGTCATTTTTCCCTTCTGATCTTTCCAGTAACTGGTAGCGATAGGATCCAGGGTTCCGTTCATGTCAATATCCAGCACGTATAAACGCATCGGATACTTATCGTTTATCGTAAACCGATGGTTCTCCCCCAGGTTTCCCAGGATGTAATCATTGTCGCCATCCCCGTCGAGGTCCGCTGCTGCAACCGAGAACCAGAACCCGTGCTTTGACCCGAGCTCCGGCAGTTTCTTTTGTACGAGCTGCCGGCCTTTGTCATTCTTCAACACGGCCACGGCATCCCATTCACGTGTGACCAGCAGGTCCTCCCAGCCGTCGCCGTCATAATCACTCCAGATCGCATCTGTCACCATGCCCAGGGAGTAACTTTTCGTTTTTGTGAAATGGCCATCTTCATTGACCAGTAACCAGGAATCATCCGAATAAGGATAATGATCCTTTTTCACCCTGGCTCCGATGAAAAGATCCACATCCCCGTCATGATCAATATCACAAGGCCGGACCACGGAAGCCGGAAAAGGAGGAACGGGCAAAGGCTGCCGGGTGAAAGAGCCATTTTCGTTCAAATACAGATAATGGATATATTGTTTTTCTTTCTGCTCATATCCCCCGGCAATGGCAATCACATCCTTGTCACCGTCACCATCCACATCCACAATGGCAAAACCGGCTTCCGTAAAAGGCTTTTTCTCCGTCAATCCTTTCAGTTCTCCTCTGACAAAACGGTCTCCTTTCCTGAAAAAGACCTCCGTAGGAAGCACATTGGTGGCACCTATAAGAATATCGTCCAGCCCATCCCCGTTCAGATCTCCCTTTGCCATACGGGGACCGATCTGTGAGAATTTATGGGGGATGATCTTTTGTACCCCGTAAAAATCAATATAGTCATTCTGCTGATGGACATAGTCCAGCACAGAGTCATTTTCCGTAAAAAGATACTCGAAATGAGGTTCCTTTCTCACAGGCGGCCGTGCCTCTTTCTCATCCATCTCCACCGTCTGACCGGCATCCAGATCATAAGCATAAGAAACATAATTTGTGGAGGGCCAGGTCACTTTTACCGAATCAACATGTGTAAGGCTTCCCAGACCAAAATGGATGACCGGATCCATGGAAGAGACATATCCCCTTGAGAGGAACTGTTCCTGATACTGGTATGTTCCCCCGCTCCAGATCTCCACCTTTGCCCCCAAAGCCCGGATATTTCCTTTTTTACCGGTAAGCTTTACGCGGAGATAGTTGCTTTTTTCCCTGTCTTTCTCCCGGGTATAATTTTTAAAAACAAAAGCATTGTCATTGATATTGTTCACAACATAATCCAGGTCGCCATCATTGTCCAGGTCCACGAAAGCAGCCCCATAGGAAAAAGAAGGAGGAGCATTCAGCCACTGGTCCGATCTGACAACAAATTTAAAATCACCCACATTTTCAAAAGCAATATTCGGGACCTTAATGACCGGGGCCTTGTCTATGAGCATCTCGCGGGTTGCCACAAAGTTCCAGGTCTCTGCCTTGAAGTTCGTCCAGTCCTTATCCGTCAGGTCTTTGGGATAACCATCAGCTACGAGCAGGTCTTTATCCCCGTCATTGTCATAGTCTGCAAAGAGTGGCGACCAGCACCAGTTCGTCTCATACACCCCGGCCATCTGACCTACTTCGCTGTATGGGATCAGGACGGAATCATACAAAAGGCCATTGTGCAGATGGAGCATGTTCCGTAAGTACTGATGCTCATAACCATATTTCGCATCATACAGATAGTACAGATAAGCAAAGCCGTTAATGGTCTGTTTTTTCTTGTAGTAAGGCACGGGGAACATATCCAGTGTGAGAATATCCGGGAAACCGTCGTTGTTGATATCGGCCATATCGTCCCCCATGGAAGATTTTGTCTGATAAGAGAGGTATTTATCGATCTCATTTTTAAAGGTCCCGTTCCGCTGATTGATATACAGGAGATCATTGGAGATATAATCATCGGAAATATAGATATCGGGGTAACCGTCTTTGTTTACGTCCCCTATGGCGATCCCAAGACCAAATCCTTCGTTAATGATCCCTGCTTCGATGGTGACATTGGTAAAAGTACCGTCCCCATTGTTACGGTACAGGTGATCATTGCTTACAGCGGTACCGTCATTTTTTTTGGGCCGGTAGCTGGCCGACAGACGGTCGTTCACCCAGTTGTTGAGCAGATAGAGGTCAAGGTCCCCGTCATTGTCATAATCAAAGAATGAAGCATTGACCGTATAGCTGTCATCATCCAGGCCATAATCTTTTGCTTTGTCCATATAACGCAAACGTCCGTTATCCTGTGGTCCCTGGCAAATATAAAACCGGTTTTTCCGGAGATGGGCCACATTGTAGGCAGTACAGGTCAGGTAAACGTCGAGCCAGCCGTCCTGGTTGATATCAACAAATGTAACACCGCTGTACCACTGTCCATCGTCAAGTCCCACGAAATCAGCAGTAATATCCTCAAACTTAAAATTCCCTTTGTTCAGATATACCCGGGGAGATACCTGGTTGCCGGTAAAGATGATATCCTGGAGTCCGTCATTATTGAGGTCAGCGATACCAACGCCTGCGCCGTTATAAATATATTCAAAGTCCATAACGTTCAGAGAATCCTTATCGTTGATCATGTTGGCAAAGGTGATGCCGGTCTTGTCAGGGTCCAGCAGCTTAAAACGGGTTTTGGGGGAACACGATACAAGAACCGCCATCGCGATCACCAGGAAAAAATACTTACGCTCTCTCATCAATCTCAGTTCCGGATTTAGCCCGTAAAGAAACAAAAAAAAGCGGACTTCCTGAAGAAGTCCGCTTTTTAAATTCATTGTTATCAGGGATCAACCGGTATGAACAAACTTTATTTATTCAAACCTTTACTCCCCTATAACCATCTTATTGATGTTGTAGATTCTGAACAAGATTTTCATTACTCAGGTCGATCTGACGCTGCGGTACGGGGAAGTTAACATCTTCCGGGCCCACTTTGGGGTTGTCACCATAAAGAGCGCTTCCCCAGGGCATGGTTTTCTCATAGTCGAGGATACGGTTCAGCTCGGGTACGACCTCATCCCAGCGCTGCAGGTCATAATACCTGTGACCTTCCAGACCCAGTTCAAGTCTTCTCTCGAACTTGATGGCGGTCATGGCATCCTCCTGTGTAGCGAACTGAGAAGCGGGATAAAGCCCGATCACATAGTTGGCAGCAGGGATGGTATCATCAATCTCTCTCACGAACCCTGCCGGGTTGGCAGCCCTCTCACGGATGGCATTCACCTCTCCCATACCCAGGTCATCCTGGTTGAGCATAGCTTCACATTCAGCTTTCAGCAGCAGGACATCAGCATAGCGGATCATACGGTAACCGTTGGCGGTCCATCCGGAGGTCCAGTTACCCACCTCGGTGTAGGTACCTTCCTGGGATTTTTTGTAAACCTGTTTTTTGCCGACATAAGGACCTGCATAACTCTGGTCACGGATCCAGTCGGAACCGGTCATTTCACCCCAGTCCCAGAAGGGGATCCCACGACGTCCTACCGACCAGTCAAGACGCGGGTCCAGACGACCGGTATATTCGGTAAAGGGATCATCGGGTGTCAGGCCTTCATCATTGTTGACGATTTCGTCATTGTAAGAATTATCCAGATAAGGCAGGCCATTGGGATCGGTACGGAAGGAGTTCACAAAATCCTGTGTGGGCTGGAAGAAACCGCAGCAGCCACCCGGCGATCCACCTGATTTATAGGGGAAGTTCAGCACTTCACCCCAGCCGCCGTTCCATCCGCCGGAACCGTCGTTGACTGAATACTGCACCGTATAGATCGACTCCATGTCATTCCGGTTCTCGATGTCGAAGATCTCTCCGAAAGTAGGAGCCAGACCGGCTTTCTGCCCGGCCGGGTTGGTACCGTTTTCTGCAGCATCTTTCAGTAAAGGCAAAGCAGAGGCATAGTCGTTGTACATC
>WFRO01000223.1 GCA_015486475.1 Bacteroidales bacterium | reverse complement strand
GACATCGTGATCCAGTCCATTGGTCTGAGTCCCGATACCTCCTACCTGGGTGATGAGCTGACGCTCAATGAGGACGGTACCATACAGGTGGATCCGCAGACCCTGCAGACCTCCGATCCGCGGGTTTTCTCCGGCGGGGATGTGGTCACCGGCCCTTCTTCGATCATCGAGGCGGTGGGGCAGGGGAAACGGGCCGCTTTTTATATGGACCGTTACCTCTCGGATGAGCCGCTGGACGAACCTTTTGATGTACGTTTGCCGGCCATCTCCCATGAGGAAGTGCTCAACCGGGTGCATGTGAAGAACATTCCCCGCAATGGTAAGAAGTACCGGGATCCCTGCACCCGCATACACGACTGCGGGGACATTGAAATGACCTTCACGGAGGAGGAAGCCCGTGAGAGCGCAGCCCGCTGTCTCGACTGTGCTCCCTGCCGGGAGTGTCACATCTGTCAGAACGTATGTCCTGCTGATGCCATAGATTTCTCACAGCGGGAACAGCAGTTCGAGGTGAAGGCCCGCGCCGTGGTGATGGCCACAGGCTTCAATCTTTTCCCCCTGGAAAAGCTGGAGCGGTATGGCAGCGGCCGTTATACCAATGTGATCTCAGCCCTGGAGATGGAAAAACACCTGGCGCCCACGCGGCCTTACAACACCGTCCTGCGTCCCTCCGACGGGCGTATCCCCGACAATGTGGCCTATGTGCTGTGTGCCGGCTCCCGCGACCGCACCGTCAACAACCTGATCTGCTCGCAGGTGTGCTGCATGTACTCCATCAAACAGGGACAGCTCCTGATGGGCGCTCTGCCCCTGGCCGATATCACCATCTACTACATCGACATTCGTTCGTTCGGGAAGGGATTTGAGGAGTTCTATCAGCGGGCCAAAGGTATGGGCGTGGAATTCGTCAAAGGGAAGATCGGTAAAATAGAGGAGGTGGAAGACGGTAATCTCGTCCTGCACTATGAGGATCTGGAGAGTGGCAAACGGCGCAGGAGTGAGCATGACCTGGTCGTCCTGGCCACGGGGATACAGCCCAACACGGATGTGCTGCGCATGTTCAACGGTGAAGGCATCGACCTCGACACCTTCCGCTTCATACGCCAGGCGGATGAGTTTGTGAACCCTGCCAGGACCAGCCGGCAAGGGATCTTCGTCTCGGGCAGCGCTGCAGGGCCCAAAGACATTCCCGATACGATCGTCTCTGCCGGAGGTACTTCGGCAGAAGTATCCAGATATTTAAAAAGTATATCATGAGCGAGAACAGAGGATCCATAAAGAAGAAAAAGATCGGGGTGTACATCTGCCATTGTGGGGGTAACATCTCCGATTATGTGGATGTGGAAGCTGTGAAGGATGCTGTCCGCGATCACCCGGGCGTCAGCCTGGTGAAAACCACGATGTTCACCTGCTCAGACTCCTCGCAGGTCAGTATGGTGGAGGACATCCGTGAGAACGGTCTGGATGCCATGGTGGTGGCTTCCTGCTCGCCCAAGCTGCATCTGATGACCTTCCGGGATGTGGCCCGTCGTGCCGGCCTCAACCCTTATAACTATATTCAGGTGAACATCCGGGAGCAGAGCTCCTGGGCCCATTCCGACCACCCGGCAGAGGCCACGGACAAGGCCATACATCTGGTGAAAGCGGGCATCGAGAAAGCCCGCCGTCTCGGCGACCTCAATCCTATGGAGATCGAGGCCGTCAACAGGGCCGTGGTAGTGGGTGCCGGCATCTCCGGCATGCGGGCTGCCCTGGAACTGGCCGGTATGGGGACAGAGGTTTTCCTCGTCGAGAAAGAGCCTTTCGTGGGCGGTCATACCAGCCAGTGGGGCAAAGTGTTCCAGGGAGAAGCCCGGGGTGACGAGATCGTGGAACGTCTCTATAATGAGGTCAGAACAAGAGAGAATATCACGCTGTTCACAGGGGCCGGTGTGACGGCCGTAAAAGGCAATGTGGGTAACTTTGAGGTGACCCTGACCCTGCAGCCGCGGGGTGTAAAAGAGAGACTCACGGAAGAGGAGTTTGCCGAAGCTGTACAGGCATGCCCGGAAAGTGTGGAGGATGCGTTCAACTTCGGCCTCATGCGCCGAAAGGCTCTCTATGACCGCGGCGACCGTTCTTTCCCCGCCCTGCAGGCCATCGACTTCGGGGCCTGTACCCAATGCGGGAAATGCCTCGAAGCAGCCCACGGCAAGATCGACCTGGAGCAGCCGGAGGAGACGATCACCGTACAGGCCGGCGCGATCCTGGTGAATACGGGCTTTGACCCCTATGAGCCGGAAAAAGGAGAGTTCGGTTACGGTGAGATAGAGGAGGTGATCACCCTCCCGCAACTGGAGCGACTCATGGAGCTGCAGCCCGGTAAACTGGTATGGAAAGACAAAGAGATACGGCACATTGCCTTTATTTATTGCGTAGGCAGCCGGCAACCCGAAGGGAAGAACACCTATTGTTCCCGTTACTGCTGCACGGCCGCCGTACATGCAGCCCTCAGGCTGGGCGAAAATTACCCGGGGATCAAAACCTTCCACCTGCACAAGGGGATGCGTACCTACGGCAAACAGGAGGTGCTCTATGATGAAGCTTCCCGTAATGGCAATGTCTTTCTGCAGTTTGCAGAAGGTACACAACCGGAGGTGAGGAAGAACGGACAGGGTGTCGAAGTGCGCCTGCATGATCTGCTCACCCTCGGCAAAGAGATAGAGATCCATCCCGATCTGGTGGTGCTGGTGACAGGCATGACGGCCCGCAACGATCCCGGTCTGGTGAAAACACTGAAGCTGCCTGTGGGCGCCGACGGCTTCTTCAACGAGGTGCACATGAAACTGCGTCCTGTCGAAACGGTCATGGACGGTATCTACATCAGTGGCACCTGCCAGGGCCCCAAGAACATTACGGAGACCATGACCTCCTCGCTGGCCGCCACGGCCAAGGCCAATGCACTGATCAGCAAAGGGACCATCTCGCTGGAGCCCAACCTGGCGGTGATCGATGAAGAGAAATGCGTCTGGTGCGGAAAATGCGACGAGATATGTACTTACGGCGCCATAGAAAAAGTGAAAAAGGGAGATAAGGAGGTGGCCCGCGTCATCAACGCGGCCTGCAAAGGGTGCGGTGCCTGTCTGCCCGTATGTCCGGAAGATGCCATCGAGCTGCTGGGCTATACCAATGAGGAGATCTTTTCGATGATCGATGCCATCGCTGAAGAGATACGCTTCAAAGAAAAACATAAGGTGGAAGAGGAGGTGGCAACGCCGGCAGCGACGGATGAGGACTGGCACATAAAGGTGGAGAAACTTGACGAGAAGAGTAAAAAGATCCTGCGCACCTTGCAGGAGGAACCCCGCGCGGTGCCGGAGATCGCAGGAGAAACTGGCATCCCCGTGAAAGAGGTGATGTACCGGCTGATGTCCCTGCGAAAATACGGCTACGTGAAAGATACCAACGAGATCAATGAGGACGAGTACTATACCTATGCCCTCAGTGACATGTCAACTTAATTATGATGCATTCGATATACCTTTTACCCTTGGCGCCCCCTCAGTCCCCTAAAGGGGAAGTCCACCCGCAAATCCATAGCCAGCGTGGGTGAGGGTTCCCCCTTTAGGGGGTCAGGGGGGCGGGCAAGCTATGGAATGCGTTATTTTAAGGTTGACTTAACATTAGTCACGAGACCCTATGAACGTACAGATCATGTGGAACTTAAATATTGTTGAGAGATGGCAAAAGTGAATCCGGATTTTTCGGAGACCCTGAAGGACTATGGAGCCTTTGACCTGACGGCCTGCTATAACTGCGGCACCTGTACGGCTGTCTGTACCCTGTCCGATGAGGAGAACTCCATCCCGCGCAAAATGGTGAGGTACGGTGTGCTGGGGCTGGAGGAGGAGATACAGTCTTCTGTGGACCCCTGGCTTTGCTATTACTGCGGGGAGTGCAGCACCTCCTGTCCGCGCCAGGCCGGGCCGGGCGAGCTGATGATGTCTCTGCGGCGTTATCTTACGGCCTCGTATGACTGGACCGGTCTCTCCCGGAGATTCTATACCTCCAAAATATGGGAGATAGCGGCCATCATGCTTCTCTCGGCCCTGATCCTGGTGCTTTTTCTTCTTTTTCACGGACCGATGACCACCGAGCTGACGCCCCAGGGAGGGGTGCAGCTCAACACCTTTGCCCCCTGGAAAAGAATAGAGACGGGCGACTGGATCATGGCGGGCATACTCTCTTTCTTCCTGTTATCCAATATCTTCAGGATGTACCGGAAGATCTTCCACGGGCCACAGAAGATCAGGGTACCGTTCAGGCTCTTCTTCACCCAGTTGTGGGAGCTGATCTTTCATTTTCTCACCCAGTGGCGCTTTTCCAAAAGCACCCGTACCACCCGCATCGGCAGGAAAGAGCTGAAGATCTCACCCTACTGGGTCTCCCACTGGCTCCTGATGTCGGGGTATGTGCTGCTCTTCACCATGATCGTGGTGTTCCTGGAGTGGTTCCAGACCGATATCATCCATCCCTGGTGGCATCCCCAGCGGCTGCTGGGCTATTACGCCACCTTCGGGCTGGCCTTCGGACTGATCTTTTTCGTGTACGGGAGGATCCGGAGGGACCAGGAGAACAACAAGCATTCCCATTATACCGACTGGACCTTCCTGGTGTTGTTGTCGGGGACGGTGATCACCGGCATCCTGGTGCACATCTTCCGCATCAGCGGACTGCCCTATGCCACCTATTACACCTATGTCCTCCACCTGATGATCCTCTTCCCGATGCTGATGATCGAGGTGCCCTTCTCGAAATGGTCGCATCTGGCCTACCGGCCCTTTGCCGTGTATTTCAACGGTGTGCGCAATGCAGCCCTGAAGATAAAAAAATAAACCCAAAATCAGCAATAGAAAATCGCAAGCGCTTTTCATTGCTGATCGATTAAGGGTTTCATCGGTTTTGGCTATCACCAAAACCGTGAAATCCTAGATCGGGGTTATTCGCTGCGCTCATGAGATCGCTGCGCTAAGTTAACCCCAGCTAACGTATTAGTTCAGCTAATCCTTAGATTCCTAATGCGTAATCTGGGATAAAAATACCTATTTAAATAGGTTTTTAAATAGATATTAAAATAGGTATTTGAATAGGTATTTAAATAGGTATTTATCCGGCAATGGTCTTAACTTCTCTCCTGGCCGGTCAGATCTTTTTGATAGCCGGGATAAGGTTCTTTTTCCCTTTTTCTGCTTCTTCCCGCAGGCTTCTGAGGATCTCTTGTGAGAGGGGCACTTTTATCTCCTCGTTTTTGAAGGGGACCTCTTTCATGCGCAGGATATGCAGGAGCAGTTGCATGGGTTTCTCCATGCGGCTCATCATCAGATTGTCTGCCGCTTCTTCCAGGGGGAGGATCAGATCTTTGAAAGCATCACTGTTGACCGTGAAGAGCCAGGTGTGATCTTTCTTACGGCGGAGGGTATCCAGGATGCTCTGTTGGATCTGCCGGCGGTAAGTGTCGGAGAAAAAGAGCAGGTTCAGGGCCGAGCCCGAGATCATTACGCCGGGATCTCCGGAGATCTTCCCGGCAAAACGGTCGATCTCCTTTATCATATTTTCCCAGATCTCAGGGATCACGAAATTGGCTTTCAGGTAGTTGTCGCTTGTCCTGACGATCTCCCGGAGTGAAGGATCCAGTTCGATGTAAAGGGTACGGTCGTCGTATCTGTCCATTTGTACCCCCAGCATCTCCTGGGTCTCCAGGAAATAATCAAAGGTGGTACTGGTGATCAGGAAAACGACAGCTCCTCCCTGTTGGAGCCACTCTTTGGCGAACATATAACCTACCAGGGGTTTGCCTGATCCTCCCGGTCCGCTGACCAGGGTGGAGGAAGGGTAGGGGAATCCTTCCGGCAGGATCTCCCTGAGCCATTCCTGTTCGGGATGAAGTGTTTTCATGATATTACCTCCTTACGCTGTTGTTTTGGATATTCAGTCGTATGCCAGACGTGTTTTTTCATCTGCCAGGGTAGGTCGGATGAATTCCTTCCATTCTTTTGTCTTCCAGGTGCCCAGCTTCTGATGGACCAGAAAGTATTTCTGGGGGATGGGGTGGGTGCCGACCACCACCTGCAGGCCATAATTTTCCTCAATGAACCTTTTGAAATGATCGATGTAGGGGCAGGGGGGATATCCCACGACAAAGCCCGTGGCAAAATGGATCACTTCGGCACCGTTCTTTTTCATCTCTTCCGGAGCGTACTCTATGTTGCCTCCGGG
>WFRO01000222.1 GCA_015486475.1 Bacteroidales bacterium | reverse complement strand
TTGCGATCTTCTTTTTTTGTCCGTGTCTTGTGTGGTGGGGTGGGGTCTTGCTCTTCTTGTGACTGACAAAATGGATGTAATCGGTTTCGATGGTCTGTCCTTTTGATTCGCTCAGGGGAAGGGTGATCGTAGTGTTCGGCATGGTACGGGCCGAGATGTTCATGGTCAGGTTGTGAAGGGGGCCTTTGATGGCCACGCCTCCGGAAGCGATGCCTTTGCCATAGAAATACTCATTGTCCCTTGCCGAAGTGTTGAGTGCCAGTATGCGGGAGGTGTTGACGGTCATGTCTATGGCAGGATCACGCAGGTCCTCCAGGGCAAAATATCCATTTACCCTGCCCGTGTTGCCCAACTCATCATAGACGGTGATACTGTCCATGATAAAATGATTGTTACGTACGGGCACGTTTGCGGTGAAAGAATATTTTGTTTTGAGATAATCAACGGTAAGGGAAGTTTTTTGAAAATCCAGGTCTCCCCGGATGGCGGGTTTTAGGAGATCACCCTCCGCATGCAGATTTCCTGAGACATTTCCGTTCAGGGTTGAAAAAACGGTGGATACAAAAGATGAGAGGGTCTTCAGGCTGAACTTGTCGAGCAGGATATCTGCCTTTACCTGCTTGCTGGCGGGGGTGTAGAGCCCGCTGATGCTCACGGGACGCCGTGTTCCGTAGAGGGTATGTACATCCACCACTACACTGCGTGTCAGGGTGTCCCAGGCCGAGTTGATAACGGCATCCCCGAGAGGCTCTGTATTGAGGGAGAAGTCCCGTATTTTTATGGTGGAGAGGAAAATAGGATTATGGTATATGTCGGAAAGGGAGACATTCCCGTTGATGATCCCTCCCAGGGCCAGGTTTTTTTGTCTGTTCTTGCGGGTAAGATAAGAGATATCCAGGTTCTGAAAGCTGGCAGAGAGCGTGTCCGTCTCCTCTTCACTGAGCCTGCCATGGATGTTAAGGGCTTTGTCACCACTGGTCATCCCGAAGTGACGAATGCTGATGGCCGTGCTGTCAATGGTGACAGTGCTCCCGGCGATCTCCCACAGACGGGGACCTATGACCAGGGAAGAGGGGTCGAGGGTGATCTCCATGTGAGGATGTATTTTCCCCTGAGGTATCCAGGTATGGGCCAGAAGATGCAGTTCCTCCCGGGTGGATAGGGTATCCACGGGGTTGTCCCAGCTGATCCGTGTATCGATGGTGTCGCTGGAGAGCAGGAGAGCAGCGGAGAAATGTTCCCTGCTGAATCCTGCAGGTATATCCAGGTAGGCCCCTTCTACCAGTGCAGACAGCTTATCATCACTGTCGATATTGATCAGTAGTGTGTCCAAAGAGAGTTGCGGGGTGGTGATCTCATCGGTACCGGCCTGCAAATGCAGGAGCCGGTGGGCCGGAGCATACCTCCCTTTAATATACGTGTCGTGTGCCAGGTAATACCCGGGCATGAAAAAGTCGGTGAAAGACTCGATGTTCCTGACATTGACATGAAAGATAAAATCATTGTCCACAGGAGGCGGGATGCCCTCGCCGGGAAAACTGGCGGGTAAATAGTTCGAGAGCAGATGACGTATTGAACCAGGTAGTGTTTTCAGATCATACCGGCCTTCGAGCGTTGCTGAAAGGTAGTCGGAGAGGAGCTTCAGGGAGCCGCTGTCGGGAGAGTTGTAAGCCTGGAGCTGCACATTATATATATTGAGTTTCTCTTTCTGTCGTTCCATATTGGCATCCAGCAATTTTATGGTACCATTGAAGTCATCGAAGTTATTTCCCTTGAAATTGGCCAGAACCAGTCCGGAAAACACCAGGTTCGTATCGGTACGGGTGATGTTTAGCGGGAATAGGGCTGCTCTGAGGATGTTCAGGGAGAAGTCAAACTCCGGCAGCCTTTTGGTGAGATCGATCATGCCGAGGAAGTCCAGTTGCAGGTTGGGGTCATTGATCTTGAGGCTGCCGTCGTATGCTTTTTCCGAAAAACGTCCGTCCACACCGATGGAGTGATATGTATACCGGTTCACTTCTATGCTGTCGATCGTACCGGTCAATCTGGATGTAAAGGTTTTGTCGTTGAAAACAGTTCCGTGCATGTTGGCATGAGAGGTTACTTTCCCCAGTAAATTCCTGTTGTCGGTGAAGGTGCCTATGTCAAAGTTCAGCGTGGCCAGGTAACCGTTAAAATGAACATGTCCGCTACTGTCGGCCGAGATGGAGATATCATCCTCAAAAGTGCCCAGGTCGGTGGTCAGGGTGCCGTACGAGACAAAATCATTCATAAAACCGGTGAACTTCCCGGAGTAGGTTATCTCGCCGAATTTTTCAAAGTTTTGAGGGATCTTCAGTTTCCGGTTGGTCCCGGGCTGGTACAGCTCGGCGATATCATCCATATGGGATATCAGTTTTTTTACATTGAAATGAAGATAGGTATTGCGGAAGTCGGGGAGGCCCACCATATTGACACTGCATTCCAGCGTAGTATGCTGCTCCAGTTGTACATTCAGTTTTGTTACCACCAGGTTGGATAATACCCCGTGGGCTTTTCCTGAAAACCGGATATCATTGTGCAGCACCCTGGGGGTCTGAGCAATGGCATTGAAATCACGGTAACCGAAGACAGAGGGCCGGAAGACGCCCGAGAGATGAACTTTGTTGGGAAAATCCTGGTAATCTGCCACAGAATCAAAATCCATGTGGTAAAAATCCGCGCGCAGGTCTGACCAGGGGGTGAGGATCCTGATATTGTCGAACCACAGATGTTTGGGAGCATTTTCCATGTCGGCCGAAAGATCCTTCACCTTCCATCCTGTTTTATCCGTGAAACTCACATTTCGTGCTGAGAGGGTTAACACTTTATTGAATATTTCCAGGTTTTTCACATTCCCCTGGATATTTTTAAGGTCCAGATCGGTAAAGTGTACACCGAAAGGTTTATATTTTACATCCTCAACTTTCAGTACAAAACGTGAATCTGTCAGGCTGGCTTTTTTCAGGGCCAGATAAAAAGGGGCGGCCGATGGATTCTTGTTTTTCTTCCCGAAGAGGAACTCGTAATTGCTGGCGGTGTCGGCAGGAACGATGAGCCGGACAAAAGCCCCCTCGATGTCGGCCTTTGTGATCACAAAACTTTTGTTCTGCAGGGAGCTGAGCCGCAGGTCAGGGTAAGCTATGATCTTCCGGGTGAAGATGAGGGTATCGCCCTGCCGGTCACGGATCAGGAAGTCCTGCAATGTCAGCGGCCTGAACATGCCGAAACGTATTGAGCTGAAAGAGAACTCCGTCTGTAAATTCTTTTCCAGGGAGGTGATCACCTTGCCGGCCAGAAAGTGTTGTGTTACCGGCAAATGAATGATCCCTGCCACCATCCCCAACAGACCGGCGAGGATCAGTATGAAAAAGATCGCTATTTTTACAGACTTTTTGATGGTCCTTAAAAATTTTGTATTTTATTTCTTTATTGCAGTTTATAAAAATAAGATAATGACCGGGAAGATGATATCTTATCCTCACATTATCAGCAAAAATAGTGCAAATTTTAAAGAAAATACAATATGAGCATAACGATCCTGGGCATAGAATCCTCCTGTGACGATACTTCGGCTGCTGTGGTGCGTGACGGGGTCCTGTTGTCGAATGTGATGGCGGGGCAGGAGGTGCATCGCAAATACGGTGGTGTGGTGCCGGAGCTGGCCTCGCGTGCTCATCAGCAACATATTGTCCCTGTGGTAGATATGGCCATGCGTGAGGCGGGTGTGGAGGTGCCTGATCTGGATGCTGTGGCTTTCACCCGGGGGCCGGGGTTGCTGGGATCGCTGCTGGTAGGCAGCTCGTTTGCCAAAGCACTGGCCCTGGCCCGC
>WFRO01000221.1 GCA_015486475.1 Bacteroidales bacterium | reverse complement strand
TTCTTTGCCAGGCCGTCGGTGATCTCCGTCCAGGTCTTGCCGTAGTCTTTGGTGACGTGGATCCTGCCATCGTCCGTGCCGGCATAGATCAGTCCTGCCTTGACAGGGGACTCGGAGATGGTGAAGATGGTATGGTAAGGGATATCTCCCAAAGTTTTCGGGTCGTTAAGGGTGAGGTCGGGGCTGATCTTTTCCCACGTATCGCCCCGGTCGCGCGACATGAAGACATATTGCAGTCCCAGGTAAACAATGTCGGGGTTGTGAGGAGAGAGGATAAAAGGGGCCAGCCACTGTCCGCGCAGGGGCGGTTCGCCGGGGTACACCACGGGATAGATCGACTTGCTGCGTTCGCTCCAGGGCTTGCTCATGTCGCTGCGGGTCATGTGGCCGTAGAATCCTGCCGAGTAAACGATGTCGGGATCCTCCGGGTCGATGGCGTGGTTGCTGCCTTCGCCACCGGGGGCCCGCTCGAACTCCTGTGCCGGGATGTGGTCCCTGCCGCGGCTCAGGTCAATGATCCCGCGGAAGCTGCCGTGGTCTTGCACCGAGCCATACACGTGGAAAGGCTCGTCCGTATCATAAGCGATATTGAAGAACTGCGACACCGGCAGACGGTCCTGAAAAGAGCGCCAGTGATGGCCTTTGTCGTAGGAGATGAAGATGCCACCGTCGTTGACGTTGACCAGGTAGTTGCTGTTGTCCGGGTCGATCCACAGGCCGTGATGATCGCCGTGCTGTACGCGGAGTCTCTTGAACGTTTCCCCCCCGTCGGTGGAAACATTCAGGGCCAGACCCATGGTATAGATGGTGTTCTCATCGTTGGGGTCTACGCGTATCTGGCCGAATACCCAGCCGTAGGTGGCCGAGTGCCTTTCCATATATTTCTTCATCTCGTCGGTCTGTCCGCTCACCTGCTTCCAGGAGGCGGCCTTATCATCGCTGCGGTAGACGGTAGCGCCTTTGATGACGCCGCCGCGCGGGCGGCCGTAAGCATCTGTGGTGCCTTTGGGCCATTCATGGGCGATCTCATAGTTGTCCACAAAAGCATAGAGGACATCGGGGTTGGAGGGGGCGACGGCTAGGCCTATGCGACCGCGGTATTTGGCGGCAGGGAGGCCTTTGTTGACAGGTCTCCAGCTATTTCCCCCGTCGGTGGTCTTGTAGATGCCGCTGTGGGAGAAGTCGGGTTCGATACGGGGATCGTTCCATTTGCGGCGGATGCGCTGCCACATGGCGACGTAGAGCGTGTTGGGATCAGAGGGGTCCATCGCCAGGTCGATGGCGCCGGTCAGTGCATCGATGTAAAACACTTTTTTCCAGGTTTTCCCGCCATTGGTCGTTTTGTAAACGCCCCGGTCCTTGTTGGGGGTCCATTCATGGCCGGAAGCGGCCACCCATACCACATCGGAGTTTTTCGGGTCGACAAGGATGCGGGCGATGGTGAAGGTGTTGCTCAGGCCCATGGGCTGCCAGCTCTTGCCGCCGTCGGTGGTCCTGAAGAGGCCGGCGCCGGTCTGTGAGCTGCGGAAGATATTGGCCTCACCGGTACCCACCCACAGCACATCGGGATCCTGCGGGTCGAGGGCGATATCCCCTATGGTAGTGGAAGGCATGGTATCGAAAAGGGGTTGCCAGGAGGTGCCTTCATTGTCCGTCTTCCAAAGTCCGCCGGAAGCGGTGGCCACGTAAATGGTGTAGTTTTTTCCCTTGGGCCGGACCACTGCCACGTCGGTGCAGCGGCCACTGATGTTGGTGGGGCCCACGAACTGCCAGTGCAGGTCTTTCAGCGAAGAATTCTCTTTCATCGTAAGGAACTGCTGAAAGAGCTCCAGCCGTTTGTTACCGTCGGTAACCGGTTTCCGCTGGGCGAACAGATCACCTGAAACAGGGATCAAAACAAGAACCAGTATGAATGTCCTGAAGAAGAAAAAGAAGGGTTTCATCGGGGTAGTTGGTTTAGGGTTATGGAACGATATAAAGTTAGTAAATATTCAGATATGGGGAAGAGGGAAGTAATAAGGTAAAAGTAATAAGGCAGAAGTAATAAGGCAGAAGTAATAAGGCAAAAGGCAAAAATGTGAAAGGTGC
>WFRO01000220.1 GCA_015486475.1 Bacteroidales bacterium | reverse complement strand
ATACCCACCAGCAGGATCACGGCCCACCGCAGTGAGTGGATGCTCCCTTTCATCTCAGCCGTAATGTTCTGCTGCATTTTCTTATCCTTTTTCTCCCGTTATGATCCTCTTCCCGATCCCGCACTCCAGGCAACGGCCCTTATTGCAGTAATCATTCTTCAAACGGATCAACGCCTGCGAGTAAAAAGCGCTCTCTGCCCGGATACCGGCCTCCTCCCATTTGCGAATGATCGCGTTCCGCTCCGGCGGCAGGGCCTCCAGGATCTCCAGGGCCCGCTCACGATACTCCTCCAAACCGTTGATCACACCGTAAATAAAGTAAAAAGGAACCACAATATTGATAAGAAGCAAATGAAAAGCCTGTTTTCCGAAACTTTTCCGCTGTTTTTTTGAAGGTTTGTTGAAAACATAATGCTCCTCCCAGTAGCCTCCCGCCGTGATCCGGAAGAGCGGCTCCAGCTCTTTCAGATCAGGGGTATGAAGGATCCTTGAAAAAACATTCTCCTGCTGGTGGATGAACCGGGCAAACTCAGCCAGCCGCACCGCCGGAAAAGCCGAAGGACGCATGCGCATCTGACGCCACAGGTGCCCCTCGATGGGACGGAGTGAGAATTTCTGCTGCAAATAATGATATTCTTTCTTCAGGGTCTCATAATGGTCATCCCCGAAGATCTCCGTATCCAGGAGTCCGGCCTGGCCGAAGAGTAACGCCTCCACCTGGAGCAGGTTATCCCGGTGGTGGGCTATGACACGCAGCGGCAGGGAACGGGCCGTCAGATAAAAAGGACGGGCGTTGGCATGCAGCCCGAAGCCGCGGGCCAGATGCCGGTAAAGGACCTCCTCCCAGTCATTGGAGGTCTCCTCCAGATCCGTCCTGATGGCGGTGGCATGCTGCTCCAGGCGCTCCACCACCACCCGGCCCAGCCAGTGTTTTATATGGAAAGGATCCAGCCGGTGCAGGTCGCGGCTGCAGGCTACCCACGAGCGGCGCCGCTGCAACGCCTCATAGTTGAACCACAACGAGGGATCCCACTGCAACGCCACCTCGGGCACCCGCTCACCATTGCTGCGCCGCACCTCATCATCGTGTTCGGCCACCACATGCAGCACCACCTGGTCATAACGGGGATCGTGATAATGGCCATGGCCATACCAGTCGGAGGATCGCAAATGGATCTCCACATGTCCTGCCCACAGGACACCGTCGATCTTCACCTGTGCCTCCAGGAAGTCCGGTCCGTCATGCTGATTGGGATGCCCGGGCGACAACACTTCCACACGCTCCCCTCCCGGAGTGAACATCTCTCCCCCGGCAAAGAGCTGATGTTGCCAGATAAAGTGTAAGAATTCCTCTTTCACGGTCAGCAGGTATCAGATGAGGCCCCTCTCCCGCAACAGCTCTTCCATTTGTGCCTGGAGCTCTCCGGCCTTTCCCGCAGCAGCTTCCGCAAAATCCGGGCCGTCGCCGGCATAAAGGATACCTCTTGAAGAGTTGACCAGCAGCCCGCAACGATCGTTCATCCCGTAACGGGCCACCTCCTCCAGACTGCCGCCTTGCGCTCCCACACCCGGCACCAAAAGAAAATGACCGGGGATGATCCTGCGCACATCGGCCAGCTTCTCAGCACGTGTGGCCCCGGTAACGAACATCATGTTGTCCTCCGTACCCCACGCCCCGGCCATCACCAGCACCTGCTCATACAGATGCCGCCGGCCATCGGAGAAAAACTGAAAATCATCCGCACCGGGATTGGAGGTGAGCGCCAGCAGGATCACCCACTTGCCGGGATAGCCGAGGAAAGGCCCCACCGAATCACTACCCATATAAGGAGCCACCGTGAGGGCATCCACATCCATCCTCTCAAAAAAAGCACGGGCATACATCCGGGAAGTGTTGCCTATATCGCCCCGTTTGGCATCGGCAATGATGAAGATCGAAGGGTCCAGCTCCCGGATATAAGCCACCGTGCGTTCCAGCGAACGCCAGCCATCCGCCCCGTTCATCTCATAAAAGGCTGTATTCGGTTTGTAGGCCACCGCATAACGGTGTGTGGCATCAATGATCCGGCGGTTAAAAGCAAATACAGGATCCTCTTCTTCCAGAAGATGAGCGGGGATCTTGTGCAGGTCCGTATCCAGACCGATACACAGAAAGCTTTTCTTCTCCCTGATCCTCTGCAGCAGTTCACCGGAATCCATGGATAACTCCTTTCCGGCTTATTTCAGCTCACTCGTGATCTTGCGGAAATTCTGCAGCGATTCTTTGATCTCCGGCATAGAGGATTTCCAGTGATATTCATATTCCACACTGAAGACCCCTTTGTATCCCTGATCTTTCAGCACCTGCAGCATCGCCGGCACATTGGAGATGCCGGTTCCCCAGGGCACGTCATGGGCTTTCCGGTCTTTCTCATTAAGATCCTTGAAATGGAGCGACTTGATGTGGCCGTCCAGTTTTTTCAGGCACTCCACGGGATCCAGCCCCGAACGTACCCAGTGGCCCACATCGGAACACGATCCGATACGGTCCGAATGACCTGCAATATACTTCAGCAGGGTGTCAGGGCTCCAGTAAAAAGAGGGCTTGGGATGGTTGTGGATCCCGATGTTGATCCCGTAGGCATTGGCCAGGCTGTCCACCAGATCCATCTCCGGCGGTTTGGGCTCCGAGTTGATCGTCTCGATGCCCATCTCTTTGGCAAACTCGAACAACTGGATCCATTCATCTTTTGTTTTGGGTGTAACCACACCGTAATTGACCAGGGTAAGACCGTTTTTCTTCAGAAGATCTTTCATGGCCTGACGGGCCTTGGCATCTGCTGTAAAATGCGTAGTGCCTTCATAACCCCCGCCGATCTCCTGACCCGGATAGGCCTCCACATATTTCACGCCCAGCTCCTTGATCTTCCCCAGCGCTTCTGCAAAGGTATATTCCTTGAAGGTCCAGCACTGCACGGCCAGCTTCCATCCAAGTTTTTCAGGCGTTGGCTTGTTATCCGAACACATCGACAATGTCATCACAGTGATCATCGTCATGGCAAAAAGAAAAGTCTTTTTCATGGTGAATTGGTTTTTATGGGTTTTGAACCTTAAAAGTAAACATTTTTTCCTTAATCTCTCTCCCTGCGGATCAGATTTCACTTTCCTTCAGGCGTTCGGCATTTTCGGCCATCTGCAGCTTGTCGATCAGCTCCTGGATCTCACCGTTGAGGATCGACTGGAGGTTGTAAAGCGTCAGGTTGATACGGTGATCGGTGACCCTCCCCTGGGGATAATTGTAGGTACGGATCTTGGCCGAGCGGTCACCGGTGGACACCATCGTGCGCCGTTTTGAGGCGATCTCATCGAGATATTTCTGGTATTCCAGGTTGTACAGGCGGGTACGCAGCTCCGACATGGCTTTCTCCAGGTTCTTCAGCTGTGATTTCTCATCCTGGCAGGTGACCACGATGCCTGTGGGGATATGTGTCAGCCGGATGGCCGAGTAGGTGGTGTTCACCGACTGGCCGCCGGGACCGGATGAGCAATAAGTATCTTTCCTCACATCCTCGGGGCGCACCTCCACATCGAATTCCTCAGCCTCCGGCAGTACAGCCACCGTGGCCGCCGAGGTGTGTACGCGTCCCTGCGTCTCGGTCTGCGGCACCCGCTGCACGCGATGCACTCCCGATTCATATTTCATGATGCCGTACACCCCGTCGCCTTTGATGGTAAAAACGATCTCCTTGTACCCGCCGACGGTGCCCTCGGTGAAGCGGTTCACCTCGATCTTCCACCCTTTGCTCTCGGCAAACTTGGAATACATACGGAACAGATCGCCGGCAAAGATACTGGCCTCATCCCCTCCCGTACCGGCACGTATCTCCACGACAGCGTTCTTCTGGTCCTGGGGGTCTGCCGGCACCAGCAACAGCTTGATCTTCTCCTCCAGCGGCTCTTTCTGCACCAGCCACTCCTCCAACTCCTGCTTGGCCATCTCCCGGATCTCCTCGTCCTTTTCTTCTGACAGCATCTCTTTGGCCGTCTGTATATTGCTCAGCAGTTCCCTGTACTCATCATAGGCCTTCACCACCTGTTCCAGTTCCTTGTATTCCTTGTTCAGGCGGATATAACGCTTCATGTCCGACATGGTCTCCGGCTTGTTCAACTCCTCACCCACCTCGTCAAAGCGTTTTTTCACCCCCTCCAGCCTCTCAAGGATCATGTTCTTGCTCATGGATAGTTCTGTTTGATTTTCCCGGAGACAAAGGTAAGAAAATATCCCCCCCAAAGAAAAGGAGGTCTTCCGCATTTCTTTACCGGCCGTACTCCCAGACGCCGTTTTCAGTGACGATCGTGAGTTTTGGGGAAGCAGCACTTTTCACCTGCCCGATCACCCGGGCTTCGATCCCGTACGAAGCTGCTATGGCGATCACTTCCGCAGCCTGTGATGCAGGCAGGTAGATCTCCATGCGGTGCCCCATATTGAACACCTGGTACATCTCAGGCCAGGGCGTGCCGGAGCTCTCGCGTATGTACCGGAACACCGGAGGCACGGGGAAAAGATTATCCTTTACGACGTGAAGATCCTCAACAAAATGCAGCACCTTGGTCTGGCCGCCGCCGGTGCAGTGGATCATGCCGTGTATCTCCCCACGCATCTGCCGCAGCACCTCCCTGATCACCGGCGCATAGGTGCGGGTGGGGGAGAGCACCAGATGGCCCATATCGACCCCTTCGATCTCCGTCGGGTCGGTGAGGCTGTAACGGCCCGTATACACCAGGTCCTCCGGTGTCGCCGGGTCCCACGCCTCGGGGAATTTCTCTGCCAGCTCATGCCGGAAGATATCGTGCCGCGCCGAGGTGAGGCCATTGCTGCCGATGCCGCTGTTGTAACTCTTCTCATAGGTAGACTGCCCGTACGAAGCAAGCCCCACGATCACATCCCCGGCAGCGATCCGGTCATTACTGATCACCTCCTCACGCCGCATGCGGGCCGTCACCGTAGAATCCACAATGATGGTGCGCACCAGATCACCCACATCGGCCGTCTCGCCGCCCGTCGACCAGGCCTGCACCCCCACACTGCGCAGGAAAGCCAGGAATTCCTCTGTGCCGCGTATGACGGCAGCCACCACCTCGCCGGGGATGAGGTGCTTGTTCCTGCCGATCGTCGAGGAGACCAGTATGTTGTCCACAGCCCCCACACACAGCAGGTCGTCGATGTTCATCACCAGGGCATCCTGCGCGATGCCTTCCCACACCGACAGATCCCCTGTCTCCCGCCAGTACATATAGGCCAGTACCGACTTGGTGCCGGCGCCGTCGGCATGCATCAGGCTGCACCACGCCGGGTCGCCGGCCAGAAGATCTGGGATGACCTTACAGAAAGCTTTCGGGAAAAGACCTTTGTCCACATCCCGTATAGCGGCATGCACATCCTCTTTCTTCGAGGAGACCCCCCGGCGTGCATAGCGTGAGTCGTCGGAAGCCATAGATCTATTTCTTCTCGTTGGTCGGAAAATCGGTACGGATCACCTGGAACTCGGTACGACGGTTGATCTGGTGACAGATCTCTTTCTCCTGCTCGTTGGGCAGCGAATTGATGAAATTGTCGTCGAGTACGGTACCCTCCTTCAGGAATGGATATTGCGCAGCCAGCTTTTTGTCGACCACTTTGGGTTCAGACTCGCCATAACCTTTGGCGATCAAACGCTTCGGATCGATACCCTTGCTGATGAGGTAGTCCACCACCGCCTGGGCACGTTTCTGTGAAAGTTCCATGTTATACTGATCGGAGGCCCGGGAGTCGGTATGTGACCGCAGCTCAATGGTGATGTTCGGGTTGTCATTGAGGATCTCCACCAGATGGTCGAGGGCCACCATCGACTCAGGCCGCAGGTCCCACTTGCCGAAATCATAGTAAATATTGGGGATCTCGATGGGCTTGGCGATAGAGGCCAGCTGGATCGTTGTTTTCAGGTCGGTGCTTTTGTCCAGCCCTTTGGTGGTCTCCTTGCTCTTGCCGTTGAGGTATCCCTCTTTCGAGGCAATAAAGATATAATCGGTGTTGGGCTTCAGCATAAAACGGAAAGTACCCTTGCTGTTGGTGCTGTCCTGGATGATGGTGCCATCGCTGCCGATCATCTTCACCAGTGCCGAGGGGATCAGGTCATCGGACTGCAGGTCACGTACCTGCCCGATGATCGAAAAACGCAACGGTGGAAGGACAAAGGTAAAGATATCGTCCCTGCTTCTGATCTTGCGGGAAGAGCTGAAAAAGCCCTTCATCTCCTTCTTCTGGATAGCGATCCCGAAATCATCCGCCGGTGAGTTGATAGGATAACGCATATTCTCAATGTTCCACCGTCCTCCCTCGGTCTCGGTGGCACGGTAGATATCCAGGCCGCCCATGCCCCCCCAGCCGTCGGAGGAGAAATACAGGGTTTTATCATTGTAAAGATAAGGGAACATCTCATCGCCTTCGGTGTTGATATCAGGCCCCAGGTTCTCAGGCTCGCTCCAGTCCTCCGAGGCACTGCCGCGCGTCACCTTCCAGATATCCTTCCCGCCGTAGCCGCCCCCCTTATCAGAAACGAAATAGAGCGTAAGATTATCGCCGGAGATGGCCGGATGGGCTTCCACCAGACTGTCGGCCACCAGGTTGAGGGCCTTGGGCTCCCCCCAGTCCTCTCCTTCTTTCTGCGTCACCATGATGCGGCAGCCCAGCTTGCGGTGCTTGGCCATCTCACAACGGGTAAAATACATCGTATTATAATCGGAAGTAAAGGAAGGCGTACCCTCCTCCGCCTCGGTATTGACAGGCTTGTCCAGCGGCACCGGCGTGCTCCATCTTCCTTTGTGGTCCATCTTGGTCACAAAGATATCTGCAAAATTCTGCCCGGTGGCGCCGTGGATCTGTTTGCCGGTAGCATCGTCCCGCGATGAGGTGAAATAGACCACCTTGTAGTCATCGCGGGCATACGCCGGTGAATAATCATCATCACTCGTATTGAAGAGGCGCGCGTTCTCGATCACATACCCCACCGGATTGTCCATCCACTCCATCGCCTGTTCGCACGCCTGGATGCCCTCTCCGCTGCGCGGATCGTTGGGCACCAGCTGACGGTACTTGTTGAACTCCTCGGTCGCCTCCTTGTACTTACCGTTCTTCATCATCTGCTGCGCATAGTAAAGGATCGCCACCGGATCGGGATAATTTTTCTGGATGGCCTTCCGGTACCACATTTCAGCCCGCACGGGATCGTTAATGATGCGGTAACATTCGGCGATCTTGAACACGATGGATGTCTTCAGCTCCTTGTTCTTCACCGTCGAGTAAGCATCTTTATACAGGTCAATGGCATCAAAATACTCCCCGGCAAGGAAAGCCTCATCGGCATGCACGATCTTCTTCTTCTGCCCGTAGCCCGCCGGCGAGAGGATCATCAATGCAAAAAGTATGGTAACAATGGTTTTCATCATACAGCCTTACAACGAGGTCATAAATGTAAATATTTTTTTCAGCCCAAAAAAAAGTTGTCCCGATAAGCATCAGGACAACTTTCTTAATTAACCATAAAACCAACAGATACGGATCAGTGAGCGTAACTGTTTATCGTGAAACCCCGGTGACACGTCAATTATATATTGACGCATCTGATATTTTTTCCCCTCGCGCCCCCTCGGTCCCCTAAAGGGGAAGTCCGCCCACAGATTAATAGCCAGCGTGGGTAAGGGTTCCCCCTTCCCTGGGGGCCGTAGTCCCGGCAGTGCCGTCGGCAAGCCTTTGCCGGCCGACGGTAAACCGGGACGAAGGCGCCAGGGGGGCAGGGGGGCGGGCAGGCCTGGTAATGCGGTATTTTAAGGTTGACTTCTCCCTACCGGGTAAAGAGCATCTCGCGGTATTTGGGCAGCGGCCACAACTCGTCATCCACCACACGCTCCAGCTTGTCCACATGGTAGCGGATCTTGTCCAGATAAGGCCGTACCTCCCGGTCGTAGGCATAAGCTTTCTCCACCTCATCTTCGATCTTGTTGGCCACCTTGCGGGCCTCCACCATCTCATAAACCATGCCTTTGATCGTCGACACATGACCCGAGATCTCCCGGATCAGCTCCAGCCGGTCACCGGCCTGCTCCTTGAACTCTTTCTCGGAGAAGATCTCTTTCAGCCCTTTCACGTTCTCGAGCAGCTTGTTCTGGTACTGTACGGCCGTAGGTACCACATGGTTGATGACCAGGTCACCCAGGACACGTGCTTCTATCTGGATCTTTTTGGTGAACTTCTCATATTCCACCTCTACCCTTCCTTCCAGTTCACGCTCCGTGAAGATACCTCCTTCGATCAGCACCTTTTTCGACTGTTCGCTGAAATAGGTGGCCAGCGACTCCGGCACGCTGGTGATATTGCTTAGACCTCTCTTCTCTGCCTCTTTTTTCCAGTCATCACTGTAGTTGTCCCCTTCAAAAAGTATGTTCCGGGATTCATTGATAGTCTTGCGAAGCATCTGGAAGATGGCCTCATCCTTTTTCAGACCTTTGGTGATCAGGGCATCCACCTCTTTTTTAAATTCTTTCAACTGAACGGCCAGGGCGCTGTTGAGGGCGATCATGGGGGCAGCGCAGTTGGCAGCCGATCCTACGGCACGGAACTCAAAGCGGTTGCCCGTAAAAGCAAACGGAGAGGTGCGGTTCCGGTCGGTATTGTCCAGCAGGATCTCCGGGATCTTGCCGATACCCAGTTTCAGCTCGGTCTTTTTTTCCGGCGACATTTTTT
>WFRO01000219.1 GCA_015486475.1 Bacteroidales bacterium | reverse complement strand
TGCCTATGGTATTGGATCAGGGCCGTGCAGGATATGCCACGAGCGACCAGTTGAGCTGGACACTGGATGCACTCGGTCATTTTAACTTTAAGATCAAAAAGCGTCATAAGATCAGTGGTGTTGCAGGTATCGAGATGAACAAAAGAGGAATGAATACCTTTAAGGTGCGGGGGGACGGTTTCTCCGACGATGCCCTCACCTATTACAATCTTGAATCCGCCAGCATCTTCACCCCTCCCGACCTGGACCGGGTGGAAAGCCAGTTGTTCTCCGCCATCGCCCGGATCAACTATTCTTACCGGGACAAATACCTGCTGACCGCCACCGGCAGATACGACGGCTCGTCCCGGTTTACTGCCGAGCACAAATATGCCTTTTTCCCCTCCTTCTCTGCCGCCTGGCGGGTGAGTCAGGAGGAGTTCCTCAAGAACAACAATATCCTGAACAACCTGAAGATACGATTCAGCTGGGGTCAGGCCGGCAACCAGGGACTACCGCCCTATGCCACCCTCTCCAGGTACTCGTCGGTGATCTATCCTTTGAACGGTATCTCCACAAGCGGATATGCCGTCAGCGATTTTCAGAAAACCGTGACCTGGGAGACCTCCGAACAAACGGACCTGGGCGTGGATATGGGATTCCTGAACAACCGTTTCACCTTCACCTTTGACCTGTACAATAAAAGATCCCTGAATGTGCTTATCAAACGGAACATACCACTCTCGTCAGGCTATGCCACTGCCTGGGACAACATGGGACAGATCAACAACAAAGGTCTTGACATGGAGGGTATCTTCAGGGTGATAGACCACAAGTTCAAATGGGACCTGGGGGGCAATTTCTCGCTGTACAGGAATAAGATCGTTAAGCTGGGCCTGCCGGAATCTTCTTACGGTTATGTTCAGTTCTGGGGGAAACCCATTGCCGGTTTCAATGTCCCTGTGAACACTTACATCCAGGGGCAGGCCATAGGACAGTTCTGGGGATACCGGACGGACGGCCTTTTCCAGACGCAGGAAGAGATCGATGCGCTTGACAAGCATGCCCAGGAGGTGGCAGGAGCCAACTACTACCAGTTCGGCAAGCCCATGTATCCGGGAGACATCAAGTACGTGGATATCAACGGTGACGGTGTGGTGAATGAGAATGACAAGACCGTGGTGGGCGATCCCAATCCCGATTTCACCTATGGTATCACGAACAATTTTATATACGGAAATTTCAGTCTTAACCTGTTCTTTACAGGGGTCAAGGGCAATGATGTCTTCAATGCCAACCTGCAGAAGCTGACCAAGGTGGGGCAGGCCAACTCCAACGTGATCACGCCCGCCTACCTGGAAGCCTGGCGGGGAGAAGGCACAAGCAACTACTGGCCGAGGATCGTCAACAACTGGCAGCAGAATGAGTTGTTGCCGGGAGACAGGCTCATCGAACCGGGCGGTTACTTCCGTCTGCAGACCGCCACGCTTGCCTATAACACATCACTGAAAAATGTCAGATGGATATCCAACCTGAACATTTCGATCACGGGGGTCAATCTGTTCACCGTCACCAAATATTCGTGGTGGAACCCCGAGGCCAATGCATACGGCAACGACAACATGGCCATAGGGATCGACCGGAACTCTTACCCTCTGGCACGTTCCATCGTTTTCGGCCTGCGGGTATCATTCAGGTAAACGGAAGACAACAAGAAAAAAATCAATATCATGAAAAAGATAAAATATCTCATACTGTCCATGCTTGCAGCAACCACACTGTTCTCGTGCAGTGAGGGCTTTCTGCAGGAGCAGGTGTACGACTTCAAGTCGAGTGCCAACTTTTTTGAGAATGCTGATGATGCCAACCAGGCGATGATCGGCACCTACAAGTTCCTGGCCGATCTCTACCGTCAGTCGATGATAGAGATGCTCACGCAGAACACGGGGGCTTTCAACAAGCACAAGTTATCCACCGTATGGATCAGCGGCACCTACACCTCCGCCACCAAGGATGTCTATCTGACCTGGCAATACGCCTATCAGCTGATCAACGGTTGCAACGATGTGATCGTCAATGTGGAGAAGATGAAGGAGATCGATGACACCACGAGGAATGCGATCCTGGGAGAAGCCCGGTTCCTGAGGAGCTGGTCTTACTTCATCCTGGTGAGGATGTACCTGAAGGTGCCCATACGGCTGAAGCCTACCAAGGATATTGAAAGCACCATGGTCGGGTTATCTCCCTCAGAAGAGGTGTATGACCAGGTGATCATCCCGGATATGGAATTTGCCTTTGCGCATCTTCCCCTGCGCCGTACCGATGCCAATACGGGCCGGGTGACGAAAGGAGCGGCAGCGGCTGCTTTGTCCAAGGTGTATATGACCCGGGCCGGGTATGATCCCGCCACCAAGCAGTTCAGCCCCAATGCTGCAGATTACTGGGTGAAGGCCCGGGATTATGCCAAATGGGTGATCGACAACGGCGGATACTCGCTGGTAAGCGATTTCGGCGACCTGTGGGAGATCGATAACAAAAACACGTCAGAATCCATTTTCGAGGTCCAGTACCTCAGGGGGATCAACACAGGCAGCGGTTATCCCAAGGTATTCACGCCTTCCCATTCAGGCTTAGCCGCCAAAGGAGGCGGATGGGGACGCTCCCGGTGCACGCAGAAGAATTATGATGATTTTGCCAATCAGTATCCGGGGGATTACCGTCTCCAGAAAGCTTTCGTGACCATTGACTCACTGAGCGGATACATCGATATCCGCAAAAACAAGTTCGTGCCGGTTTACCCCAGCCCGGGCTACAACAAAAAGTCACAGTCGTGGCCTTATGTGGGAAAATGGAAAGATCCGGATGCTCCGGATAACTTTGCCGCCGGCAACAATTTCATTGTGATCCGGTATGCCGATGTGCTCCTGATGTTCGCCGAGGCAGAGAACGAGGTGAACGGCCCCACGGAAGATGCCTACAATGCCGTGGACCAGGTGCTGGAGAGAGCCCGCAATGCTGATGGCACCCCCCGGGAGCAGCCGGCCAACTGGGAACGGAACCTCACACAGGACCAGTTCCGCGAAAAGGTATGGAACGAAAGGCGGTTCGAGCTCACCGGCGAGATGAAGCTCTGGTTCGACCTGGTGCGCAGAGGATGGGACAAGTTCCGCCAGTTCAAGGAAGATGATAACAACTACGGCTACAAACCGATTAAACACGGTGTGTACGAGAAGAACATGTATTATCCCATTCCTTCGCTGGAGATCTCGTCGAACGATGCGATCACCGTAGAGGATCAGAACCCCGGTTATTAACGGTTCTTTTTACGGACCAACCCCCACCCGCGGAGAGGGATGAAAACAAAAACCATGAAAAGAGCAAAACAGATACTGGTCACCATCCTTATTCTTCTTTTTGCTTTCTCCTGTTCCTTTAAGAATGCGGATACGGACAAGCAGCAAAAGAAATGGAAAACACCGCTGGAGCAGTGGCAGTACGAACGTTTCGGCATGTTCATCCACTGGGGCGTTTATTCCACCATGGGAGGCGTGTGGAAAGGAGAGACCTGCCATGGTTACTACGCGGAACACCTGATGCGGCATTTTCAGATCCCGGTACAGGTTTATAAAGATGAGGTGGCGGCACAGTTTTATCCGAAGAAGTTCAACGCCGAGGAGTGGGTGCGTATCCTGAAAAATGCCGGCATGGGCTACATGGTGATCACCGCCAAGCATCATGATGGTTTTGCCATGTTCGACTCGGACATCACGGACTACGATGTGGTGGACGGCACCCCCTGGCATCATGATCCGATGATGGACCTGAAAAAAGCCTGTAAGAAAGCAGGGGTGCTTTTCGGGTTTTACTATTCGCATGCCCAGGACTGGGCGGACCCCAACGGTGTGCGTAACACCTGGGATTACAAAGGCCAGCCCGTGAAACGTGCCTGGTGGCGCAACGACACGACCTATTATCCGAGAATAAGGCAATATTATTACAACAAGGCCATCCCCCAGCTTATCGAGCTGATCAAAAAGTACGATCCTGATATCATCTGGTTTGACACCATGGCCTGGGGGCCGCCGGAGCTGAACAAGGCTGTGGTGGACACTGCCCTGAAGTACAAGCCCGATCTTATCATCAACAGCCGGGGCGCAGGCGATTACAGGGCTTCCTACAAGTCAACCAACGACAAGCCGGTAGAGTTCCCCTACAGGGAAGGACTCTGGGAGGCCATCCCTTCGACGAACAATTCTTACGGTTATCACAAGCTCGACCACACGCTTTTCTCGCCCGGTTATTTCATCGAGCTCCTGTCCAAGGCTACCGCCAAAGGGGGCAACACTTTGCTGAACATAGGACCCCGCGGTGACGGTACCATAGACATTGTGGACCAGGGGATCCTGGGAGGCATCGGGGAGTGGATGGCTGTCAACCGGGAGGCGATCAAAGGCACCCGGGAGAATCCTCTTCCCGCCCAGTCGTTCGGGGAGATCACAAGAAAAGGAGACACGCTTTACTGTCACATCTTCCAGTGGCCGAAAGACGGGAAGTTCATTCTCGGAGGATTGAAGAGCCAGGTAAAACAGGCCTGGCTGCTGACCCATCCCGCGAACAAAGCGCTGCCCATACGCAGGATCAATAATACGGACGTGGAGATAACGATCTCCACCTATCCGCAGGAAAGGCCTGTCGCCGTGCTCGCCCTGGCATGCGACGGCATCACCCCGGTGAAGACGGGCCGGTTGCTGCTCACGAACATAGGATACAACCGTCTTCATGTGATCGACGCCACCCTCCACGGGAAGGACCTGCGCTATGCCGGCGGTAACTGGCGGACTGATTTTCTGAAGGGCTGGACATCGCCTGAAGCTTATGCCGAATGGGATGTAAGGAACAACAAGGAAGCTGTCTTTGATATTTATATCTCTTATGACGCTGACGGGACCTCGGACGGGAACAGATTCAAAGTCTCTGCAGGCGGGACAGCCTTTACAAAAACGGTCGTCGCCGGCCAGCACCATGACCACCTGTATGTGGGCCGGGTAAAGCTGCCGGCAGGCGCACATAAGATAAAGGTCACCTCCGGCGGCAGTTTCAAGGATGAGCTTTTCAGGCTGCGTGATCTGCGGCTGGTCGCCCTGCAAGAGGAAAAAAATTAAGATATCAGGAAGGATAACTATGAAAAATCTCATCACGATCATTCTTCTCCTGCTCTTTGCGGCACCTGTGCTTCCGCAGGATACGCCTCCGGATGCTCCGTTGACACCGCAGGAATGGATCCGGAAGATGACCTATGGCAGCTGGTGGATCTTCACCATCCCGCCGAAGGATGACTCAAACATCTCCACTGACGGGTACTCACCCCGCATACTGGACTCTCTGCAGACCCTGGGGATCAACGGCGGCAGGCTGCACTGGGTGGTATCCGATGAATATCTGACGGAGGATCCGGATCATCCCGGGGATACGCTGATCCGGCCGGAATCGGTCGCGTTCGTGAGCAGGATGATCGATGACTTCACCGCCCGCGGCATGGCCATCTGTCTGCAGGTGAGCTTCGAGGACAAGGGGGTGAAGACCATGCCCGAATATGTGAAGCAGCGGCATTTCAACGGCTGGCGGCAGCTGTCGGAAGCCTACCGCGGCAAAAGCCATCTGCTGGCCATGTGCCCGGTGATCGAGTTCCACGGATGGCAGTACTATGTGGATGACAACGGCAACCTGCAACCCTATGACAGGGAGGTCTCCCGCGACAGTCTGAACTGGCTGTACGACTCCCTGACGGTCATCTTCAGAGAATACAATCCGGACCGTATCATGTCCTACAAGCCATGGGGCTCCTCGAAGCGCGGGGAGATAGAGACACTGGCCTTCCCTTTCGGGAACGATCCGTCGCCTCATTCCGGCCAGCCCATCTACTACGTGGCCTCCATGAGCGGCAGCTACGGCATGGGGGAATGGTATAAATGGAAACCTGATATGGATCCCGGCACTTTAAAGTTCATCAAGGAACAGACCATGCGGGCCGGACTCACCGATACCTCCCTGGACGTGGGCATCCACCATGCGATCCATGTCAGGGACACCTCGGGGATCAGCTTCTGGATCGACCACTGGGATCCCGCTTTCTGGAAGCATCTCGATGAAGATATTACAAAGCACTGGACCATTGAGCAGAACCTGGCGTATATAGAGTTCATGATGGATACGCTCAAAGCGATCGGCTCCGCCGGCGCCGGCATGCAGACGCGCCGTTTCTGGAATGATAAGACAGATAACTGGGTAGAGATAGGGGTGGACGCAGGTGACGGGTCGGACGGCAACCTCTCCGCCGATTCCATGTCGGTGAGGATGATCGAAATGATGCGGGAGAAGGCCAAAGAAACGACTTCCGTCCGGCAGGTGCAGCAAGGCCCGGAGGTAAGGATCTATCCCAATCCGGCCAACGGACATCTCAACATTGAAAAACCCCGCTCGTTGTCTGCCTCGCTCTATTCGGCCGGAGGGGTTTTGATAGACATTCTGCAAAACGATCCGGTCAGCCTGAGTTCGCCGCCGGGGATCTATCTGGTGGTCTTCAGGGATGATCTGAACAGGATCGTGAGGACGGAGAAACTGGTGATACGGTAAGAAGAGAAAGGCAAAAGTAATAAGGCAAAAGTATAAAGGCAAAAGTATAAAGGCAGAAGGCAAAAGTGAGGGAATACTGGAATGATGGGGAAATATACGATCAACTACTTAATTACACGAGCGTCAGCGAGTAAATTTCTACCTAATTTCGTCCCGACGCAGTCGGGGCTAATTTCGCGAACGCAGTGAGCTAATTACACGAGCGTCAGCGAGTAAATTTCGTGAGCACAGCGAACTAAATGACTATTTTATGAATAAGACCCTGACATATTTCCTGGCCTTTTGGGTGCTCCTGCCGGCTGCTTCGGTTTCCGCGCAGCAGCGCAATGTGCTTTTCATCGCCATTGACGATATCAAACCGTTGCTGGGCTGCTACGGCAACACCACGGTGGTCTCGCCCAACATCGACAGGCTGGCCGATGAAGGGGTACTGTTCAGCAGAGCCTATTGTCAGTGGCCGGTGTGTGGCCCTACAAGGGCCAGTCTGCT
>WFRO01000218.1 GCA_015486475.1 Bacteroidales bacterium | reverse complement strand
GATTATGTGGAGCTGACCTCCTACACGCATCATCCTTTTTATAAAAGGTGTGATCTGGAGGTGCCTGACAACTGGTCGCATGACCTGTATTACAACCTCCCCATGGACGAGCTCATGCAGGTGATCGACCATGCGCTGGCCAACGGCTATTCGGTGGCCTGGGACGGGGATGTGAGCGAGAAAGGCTTCTCACATAAGAACGGGGTGGCTATCCTGCCGGCAAAGCCCTGGGGACAGATGAGCAGGGCCGAGGTGGATTCGGCCTTCAAACACCCGGTAAAAGAGATGAAAGTGACACAGGCCCTGCGCCAGGAAGACTTTGACAACTACAGTACCACCGACGACCACCTGATGCACCTGGTGGGGACGGCCAAAGATGCCAACGGCACCACATACTACATGACCAAAAACTCCTGGGGGACCAAAAGCAATGACTATGGCGGCTATCTGATGATGTCCCGGCCTTACGTGGAACTGGAGACCCTGGCGATCCTGGTGCACAAGGATGCGGTACCGAAAGCGATAAAGAAAGAGCTGGGTATAAGGTAGGAAGTGTGGAGTGTGGAGTGTGGAGTTGAAAAAGATCTTAACCACCAACCACCAACTACGAACCACAAACCACGAACTATATCTCCTGCACCATCAGGTTGCAGCCGCGCAGCTCGCTGTGGTCGAAGCGTCCTTCGACGGTGAAGGCGCCGTCAGGCAGCAGGCGGCCCAGGTCCTGGGTTTCGATAAAGGCACAGGAATAAATATTGGCGAGGTCGATGATATTGATCCCGCCGGTACGGCCTGTGGGGAGAAGGGACAGCGGATCATAGCTGTCGCGGATGAGGATGCGCATCCAGGAGGGCGTCCGGAAGAGGCCTTTTCCCTGTGAATAGGCCTGGGAGAGCAGCTCGGTCATGCCATATTCCGAATGGATCGCCGGCACGTGAAAGGAGGCCTGCAGACGGGCATGCAGTTCCTCACGGACCATCTCCCTGCGCCGTCCTTTCATGCCGCCCGTTTCCATGACGGTAAGGTCCATCTCCGGCAGTTCATATTCTTCCGCGAAGTCGAGCAGGGCAAAGCTGACCCCGAAGAGGAGCGTCTTCTGTTTCGCTGCCGCCAGGTTCCGGAGGGTGTCATACAGCCGCTCATGATCATGCAGGTAAAAGCCGCTCTTCGGATGTCCCGACAACCGGATGAGATGGTCGAACATATAGACCAGCGAGGATCCCTGCCGTTCCAGGTAGGAGGGCAGGAGGGCGAGGATGCAGTAACGGGCGGGATCACCGTAAAAGAGGGAGAAAGCGTTGAGGAAACTCTCCCGGTAGAGGGAGAGGTCGGCGACCGGATGGCGGGAGGGGATGGAACCTGTGGTGCCGCTGCTGGTGAAGACCGCCTCGAAAGGCCCTTCCGTGACCGCTACCGTATGGCTCCTGAAAAAACGTATGGGCAGGAAGGGGATCTCTTCGATCGTCCGTATTTTCCCGGGGTTGACGCCCAGATGGGAGAGGTAAGTGCGGTAAACAGGGTTTTGCACGGCCTGCAGGCGGAACAGTTGCAGGGCCGTCTCCCGGAACCCCTGATCATCGCGAATCCGGAAGATATTGAATGGTTCAGAGTTCAAAGTTCAAAGTTCATAGTTCATCGATCATCATTCGAACTTCCTTCTTCCTTCTGCCTTATTACTTTTGCCTTTTGCCTTATTCCACCGGCATGGGGAATGTCCGGCTTCCGTCGGGCTGGTAAACAAACTGCAGGGTGGTCTCGGCATAGGGGAAATCGTCGCGTATCTCTTTTTTGACGGACTTGATCAGCATCTTGACATATTTGGTGTCGGAGGTCCGAAAGGTCCAGATCTGGTAAGGCTGTATATCTGCAGCGATACCCTGGTAGCCTGATGAATCGATCACTTCCGTGTATTTGTTGAAGAAATTCTCTGCTTCGTTGAGGCTGTTAAAAGAGGCCGTGAGGGAGAAGGAGTTATTGAGATTGTCGCTGGAAAGGTATGCGCTTTTTACGACCGTGTTGTCCGGGCTGGATTCAGCCAGGATGGTGATGTCAGGACCCGGATGATCGAGGGTTTTTACCATCTTGCCCAGGGCAAAGTTATATCCCATGGCATAGTAGGGTCCCGTACCATACAGTTCGGAGGTGAGGGTGATCTCGCCGCTGTTACCGGGGTTCTTCTCTTTGTTACAGGAAACGGTCACCCCAAGTACGAGCAGGGTTATCAGCAAAATGTTTCTCATGGTCTCTGTTTTTGTCCGGGAGATGAAAGTACAAAAACCGGGCCGGAAAAAGAACGATGAAGGACGAATGTCGAAGGGCGAACAAGATCTCCCCGTTCATCTATCATCCTTCAACGATCATCGTTCCCTGATCGCTTTGATGCCGGGCAGCTCTTTGCCTTCCATATACTCCATCATGGCGCCGCCGCCGGTGGAGACATAGCCCATTTTGTCTTTCAGGTGGTATTTGTTGACGGCTGCCACCGAGTCGCCGCCCCCCACGAGGCTGAAAGCCCCTTTGGCGGTAGCGTCGGCGATGGCCAGGGCGATCTGCCGTGTGCCTTCGGCGAACTTGTCCATCTCGAAAACGCCCATGGGGCCGTTCCAGAGAATGGTCTTTGAGCTCATGATCACCTCCCGTACGATCCTGATGGTTTCGGGGCCGGCGTCGAGGCCCATCCATCCGTCGGGGATCTCGTCCACGGGGGTGACCTTCGTGTTGGCGTCGTTGCTGAAAGCGTCGGCAATGACATTGTCCACGGGCAGATATACCTTTACATTCTTCTCTTTGGCGACTTTCAGGAGATGAAGGGCCAGGTCGAGCTTATCCTCCTCGACGAGCGAGTTACCGATCTTCCCGCCCTGTGCCTTGACGAAGGTATAGACCATGCCGCCGCCGATGACCAGGTTGTCGATGCGCCCGAGCAGGTTCTCGATGATCTGTATCTTGTCGGACACCTTGGCGCCGCCCATGATGGCCGTGAAGGGGTGTTCGGGGTTGTGCAGCACCTTGTCCATGTGCTTCAGCTCGTTCTCAATGAGGTATCCGAACATCTTATCTTCGGGGAAGAACTTTGCCACTACGGTGGTGGAGGCATGGGCGCGGTGGGCCGTGCCGAAAGCATCGTTGACATAGACGTCGGCCAGGCTGGCCAGCTGTGCGGCAAACCCTTCGTCCCCCTTCTTCTCTTCGGCATGGAAACGCAGGTTCTCCAGCAGGAGCACATCGCCGGGCTGCAGGGAGGCCGCCATTTTCTCAGCCTCGGGCCCTATGCAGTCGGGGGCGAACTTCACCTTGCGTCCCAGCAGTTCGGAGAGCCGGGGTACGATATGTTTCAGGGAGAATTTCTCTTCGTAAGCATCTTTGGGCCGCCCCAGGTGGGACATGAGGATGGGCATGCCGCCTCCCCCGATGATCCTGTTGATGGTGGGCAGGGCCGCCCGGATGCGGGTATCATCGGTGATCTCATAATCGTCGTTCAGCGGTACGTTGAAGTCTACGCGTACCAGCACTTTTTTTCCGTGGAAATCGTAAGTGTCAATATTTTTCATGGTTGTAATTTTTAAGGATCTTTAAAGTTCAGCACAAAAATAGCAACTTCCCCCGGCCGGGGAAATGATTTTTTCCGGTAAACGGCATTTTTTCTCTATTTTTGTCTGTTCAGGAGGAAAATTTATGCAATTCAGCGAGATACCGGGCAACAGGGAGGTGAAGGAGCGGCTGGTAAAGGCGGCTGATGAAGGGCGTGTGGCCCATGCCTATCTTTTTCACGGTGAAGAAGGGTCGGCGGCGCTGCCCCTGGCCATGGCCTTTGCACAGTATCTTCTCTGCACCGCCCCGGAAAACGGCGATTCGTGCGGGCGCTGTGCCGCCTGTCAGAAGGTGCAGCGGCTGATCCATCCTGACGTCCTTTATTCTTT
>WFRO01000217.1 GCA_015486475.1 Bacteroidales bacterium | reverse complement strand
TCGGGGAGCAGAGGCAGGCGGATCATTTACTGATCATGCACGTGACCATGTTCCAGTTCGGAAGCAGTAGCATCCCGTACCTCAATGACCTTCCCCTGAAAACAGAGGTCCATGCCTGCCAGCGGATGATTAAAATCCATCACCACATGGTCTTCCTTGACCTCGGTGACCACACCGTTGAGCTTGTTCCCTTCTTCATCCATCATCGGAATGGTGTTACCCTCATAAAGCATCTCTTCCTGCAGGACACCATCCACCATAAAAACCTCCTTGGGTACGGTGACCACGGCATTCTCGCTGTAATCGCCATAGGCATCGGCAGTAGGAAGGATAAAATCAAAGGCATCTCCCTCTTCCAGGCCTGTAAGTTTGGCCTCAAAGGCAGGAAGCAGGGCTCCCACCCCCAGGATAAAGGTGAGAGGGCTCTCGCTGGTAACCGTCTCGAGGACTTCCCCATCCTTGTTCTTCTCGCGTAACTCATAAGTAATGGATACGACTTTGTTCTGATCAGTTTTCATATCAAAAGATTAAGAAATAAAGTTTGTAAAGTAATGAAAAAAAAACCGGGGTACCAATAAATTACAGGAAAGAGTAGGTGGTCTTTTGGTTACCGGCGCGATCCGGCTCAAAAACTGAACTCTATCCTGAAGACAGGATTTGAATAAGGCGTATAAGCATCATCGCCCAGATAGAACAGGACCAGGAAGTTAATGGATCCTGTCCTGCTGATGGGCTGCCGCAGGCCGCCCCCCAGTAATACCGAGTTCATCCAGAAACGACCTCCTTCTCCCGGAGAAGGGGTTGTATTCCCGAAATAGTTATCATCCATGTTCAGCGCTTCATATTCAACATGGAAAAAGATCCCCCCATTGTAGTTTATGGGGAGTATATTGGAGAAGCTTGCGATGACCAGGTAACGGGCAAAAACACGGGGACCATAGAGACTGGTGGTATATTTGGGTTGCCAGGAGTTGTCCTGATAGTATTCGTAAGTAAACCCCACACCTGCGTTAAGGCGGGGTGTAAAACGATACCCGACCATGGGAGAGAGCATGATATCGGTGATCGTCCCGAACTGCAGTCCCAGGTAGCCTCCGAAATAAACCCTTTTGACGAGTTCGGGTTTTTCCTTTTCCTTTCTTTTGTCATTCTTCTTGCCCTCCCCTGCTGCCAGGGCCAGTCCCGGCAGGAGCAAGAGGAACAACACCCATACCAGGATCCTCTTTTTATTCCCTGTATCAACGATCTTGCTCATAAACCTTCCTTTTATATCTGCGAAGAAACAAACTTCGCACCGAAACTAAAAAATTTATCTAAATTTATCATCTGTTATTGATAAATATCTCATTCGTCGCATCATGAACATCATCATTACCGGCGCCAGCCGGGGCATAGGATATGCCACGGCCCGTGCCTTCCTCTCTGTCCCGGGTCATCAGGTGATAGCCGTAGCCCGTAACGGCAAAGCCCTGGCGACCCTGGCGGATGCCTGTACAGAAGGGAGCCGGGTGATCCTCATGGAATATGACCTCACCACTCCCCCGGATGATCTTGCAGCCTCTGCCGGGAAGATATTTGACAGTCTGGACATCCTCATCAACAATGCCGGGTACCTGGTCAACAAGCCATTCACGGAGCTGGAAAGAGGAGATTATCTGCGGAGCATGGAGGTCAATTTTCTGGCCCCCGCTTTTCTCATCCGGGCATTGCTGCCTCTCCTGGAGCGTTCCGACATCCGGCATGTGGTCAACATCAGCAGCATGGGAGGAGTGCAGGGAAGCGCCAAGTTCCCCGGGCTGGCCGCCTATTCGGCTTCCAAGGCAGCGCTGAACAACCTGACAGAACTGCTGGGCGTAGAGCTGGCAGAGAAAAAGATCAGGGTCAATGCCCTGGCGCCGGGGTCGGCAGATACGGAAATGTTGCGGGCCGCTTTCCCGGGATATGAGGCTCCGGTGACAGCAGAGGAGATGGCCGGTTTCATCTTTTCTTTCGCCACTACCGCCTGGAAAGTGATCAGTGGCAAGGTGATCCCTGTGGCGCTGACCGTCACGTAGGTTTTATTATGTCTGAGAAGTTTGAGGTGGGGAAAGCAAAGTTAAAAGTAGAAAGTGCCTAAAGTTAAAAGTTATTGGATGTTGTATTATCTCCCCCATTCTTCCAACATTCCAACATTCCATTATTCCATTCTTCCAATATTCCCTCCTCCCAAGGCATCACGAATATACTTTGGCCTCTTTCTCTCCTCTGAGCACCTGCAGGGCGTTCATGGCCAGGGCTTTCATTTCGTCCTCGCCGGGGAAGACCACCACCCGGGCGATATGAGCCACCATCACCTTGATAAAGTCGACGACCCGGTTATTGTAAGCGATGCCTCCGGTGAGGATGATCGCATCCACCCGTCCTTTCAGGACCGCGCTCATGGCCCCTATCTCCTTGGCTACCTGATAAGCCATGGCATCCAGTAGAAATCCGGCTTTCTCATTGCCATCCTGTGCCATGAGATCGATCTTATAGACATCATTGATCCCAAGATAGGCTACAAGTCCTCCCTTTCCGGTGATCATCTTCTTCACATCCTTCAGATCGTATTTACCACTGAAACAGACCCTTGCCAGATCACCTACCGGCAGCGTTCCTGACCGTTCCGGCGAAAAGGGCCCGTCACCGTCGAGTCCCTGGTTCACATCGATGACCCGGCCTTTCTCGTGGGCGCCTACCGTGATACCCCCACCCATGTGGGCCACGATAAGGTTGAGATCCTCATATTTCCGCCCTGTCTGCTGGGCAAAGGTACGGGAGATCGCTTTGTGGTTGAGGGCATGGAAGATGGATTTTCTTTCAAAAAGAGGATGTCCCGCCACGCGGGCGATATCTTCCAGCTCATCCACCACGACGGGGTCGGCAATGAAAGCACGGGCATGGGGCAGGGAACGGGCAATATCATCGGCGATCAGGCCTCCCAGGTTGGAGGCATGCTCCCCCATCACCCCTTTGATGAGATCCCTTTTCATGGCCTCATTCACCTCGTACACCCCCGACTCCACAGGTTTGATCATCCCTCCCCTGCCAATTACTGCCGTGATCTCGTCGATCTTTTCACGTGCTTTCTCCAGCCGCTGCAGGATGATCTCCTTGCGGTAGGCAAACTGGTCCGTCACCTTTTCGAAACGGGCCAGATCTTCGACCGAATGGCGGATGGTCTCAACAAGACGCGGCTTGGTATCCCTGTACACAGCGATCTTTGTGGAGGTGGATCCCGGGTTGATCACCAGGACCCTGTGTACCCTGAGGGCTTCTTCCCGAAGCCGGGCCGCTTCCTCTGGCTGTACGTTGTTATCTCTCTCCTTTTTCAATGCTTTTCGCCGGGTAGTATTAGTTGTGAGTTATGAGTTGTGAGTATCGAGTTGTGAGTTCATAGTTCAAAGTTCAAGGTTCAGAGTTCAAAGTTTTCTAAAATTCGAGCTTCAAGCCCCGGCAAGCCGGGATCTCCGCTTCGCTCCGACATCAAGCTTTCTTTTGCCTTTTGCCTTTTTACTTTTGCCTTTTTACTTCTTTTGTCCTTTTCACGCCCAGGGCAATGGAATAAAGCTTGGTTCTGGCAGAATCCCCGCGCGAGGAGAGGATCACCGGCACCGAAGCGCCTGCCACCATAGCCGCCACCGATCCTTTCAGCAGCTTGGTGTAACACTTGTAGAAGACATTCCCTGCCTCAATATCGGGGAACAGCAGGCAGTCGGCATCCCCGGCCACGGGAGAATCGAGATTTTTTATACGGGCACTCTCCCTGTCGAGGGCCACGTCCAGCGCTATAGGCCCTTCGACCCATGCGTTCTTTATCTGTCCCCGCTCTGCCATCTTTGCCAGCAGGGCCGCATCCACACAGGCTTCCATGGTGGTGAGGACCTGCTCCGTAGCAGTGATGACCGCCACTTTGGGTTTCTCTGTACCCAGCATACGGGCTGTCGCCACCAGATGTTCCAGGATCACTTTTTTCTCCTTGAGTCCCGGCTGCGGGATGATGGCCACATCTCCCACGATCAGCATCTTGTGATAATTGACCGGCTCGAGCACCGCGACATGAGTGAGCAGTCCTCCCGGCGGCACCAGGCCTTTCTCCTTGTTCAGGAGGGCCCGCACGAACTTGTCCGTGCTCACGGTGCCTTTCATCAAAAGATCGCCCTCTCCCTCCCGCACGAGATCCACAGCTCTGACAGCAGCGGCCCCTTCTTCCTCCACATGTACCAGCGTGATCTTGTCCGCGGGCAGGCCGGTCTCTTCACATACCTTTTTTATGGTGTCCGTCTGACCCACCAGGATGGGATGCACCAGTCCGTTCTCTACAGCCTCCCGCACCGCACCGATGGTGTGCGTATCATGAGGCCATGCCACGACCAGACGCCGCAAGGGGGCTCCCTCTTTCACTGTAAGCAGGTCGTTCAGTTCCTTGATCATATCCTTCATTTTTGTTGCGTGATATCATTCACGATCTCCATGGTGTCCCGTGCGATCACCAGTTCCTCATTGGTAGGCATGACCACCACCGTCACCTGTGATCCCTCATTGCTGATGACCCCCCGCTGCCCTCCTGTTGTTTTACGGTTGCGTTCAGCATCAATGCTCACGCCCAGGAACTCCAGACCGGCACAGCTGTTCGCTCTCACGGAGACATCATTCTCACCGATCCCTCCGGTGAACACCAGCACATCCAGTCCGCTCATGGCAGCAGCATAGGCTCCGATATATTTTCTGATCCGGTAAGCATAGGTCTCCAGCGCCAGTTGCGCCCTTTCATTGCCCTCTTTGGCTGCCTTCTCGATATCCCTCATATCGGACGATACGCCGGAAATACCCAGCATACCGCTGAACTTGTTGATCAGAGTGTTGGTAGCGTTCAGTGTCAGCTCCTCTTTCTGTACAATATAGGTCAGCACGCCCAGATCCAGATCGCCCGTACGGGTGCCCATGATCAGACCCTCCACAGGAGTGAGCCCCATGGAGGTATCTACCGATCTGCCGTCCTGGATGGCCGCCATGGAAGCCCCGTTGCCCAGATGACAGGTAATGACTTTCTTGTTCCTGAACGAGCATCCCAGGTATTCGCAGGCCTGCTGCGATACATAGCGATGGCTGGTTCCATGGAAACCATATCTCCGGATACCGTATTTTTTATAGAGGGTATAAGGGATCGCATAGGTATAGGCGTAAGGAGGGATGGTCTGGTGAAAAGCCGTGTCGAACACCGCTACCTGTGGCACAAGAGGCAGCATCTCCTGCATAGCCTCGATGCCTTTCAGGTTGGGAGGATTGTGCAGGGGAGCCAGGTCGATCACTTCCCGGATCTGATCCAGCACATCCTGTGTGATCAGGACACTGCTTTTGAATTTCTCTCCTCCGTGTACCACCCTGTGTCCCACCGCATCGATCTCTTCAAAACTTTTCAGGCTCCCGTGTTTTTTGCTTATCAGGACCCCCAGGATATATTCGATCCCCTGCTGATGATCATAGATCTCACCCTCGAGTTTTACTTCATCGCCATCCTCTCTTTTGTTCAGGAGAAAAGAACCGTGCAGCCCGATCTTTTCCACAACACCTTTTGCCAGCACAGTGGTCTTCTCCATATCGAACAACTGGTACTTGATCGACGAACTGCCACAATTCATTACAATTACTTTCATATCTGCAACTATATTTTAACGGTTATCAACCCGTTTCGCGTTTAACTCTGTATGAATATCTCGGGGCAGGTGATCGTCTCGGAAATGACCTTCCCGTTTTTATAGATGTAGAATCCCTGTTCTACCCGCCGGCCGTGATATCCCAGGCGATAAAGCCGTTTCAGCACGGGACTGGGCTTGAATTTTCTCTCACCGAATTCCTGATACAGGTTGTTCATCCATTTAATGACCTTATCCAGGCCTATTCTGTCGGCCATCTCGAGCGGACCTACCTGCAATCCGAAGCCCAGTTTCATGGTAGCATCGATATTGGTAGCTGAGGCCACGCCTTCCATGAGTGTTTCGCAGGCTTCGTTTATCAGGACAACGATCAGGCGGGTACTGATGTTCCCCGGGGATTCGATCAGCGGGATCACTCTCTTGCCTATGGTACGGGCAAACTTCTCCACGAACTCGATCGAGTACTGGTTGGTGTGCAGTCCACGCACCACCTCCACCACACCCCCGCTGATCACCGAGGGGAGAAAATGCAAACCGACAGCACGTTCGGGATGTTTAAGCACGGAAGCCAGCTCTGAGATGATCAGCGTCGAAGTGTTCGATCCGATAACCGTATCGTCCCGGACTACGGCCTCCACTTTCCGGAAGATCTCTTTGCGCAACTCCAGGCTGGTACCCGGTTTGCGGTTGTTGATCGTTTCGATGACAATATCACAGTCACTGATGCTCATGTAATCGGTAGAACCGTGTATACGGGAGAGGATCGCCTTCTTTTCACTCACCGTAAGACCCCATTTATTAATGACATTATCGAGTCTCTGGTTCAGTTCGATGAACTCCTCGGCAATACGTTCGTCAGTTAGCTCGATAAACTCCACATTGATACCGTTGCTGGCAACCAGGTGGGCGATCTCCTGGCCCATATTGCCAAAACCCACGATGCCTACTTTCTGCAGGCCTCCTTTTTTTCTTACTTTTTTTCGTAAAGCATAATCTTCAATAGGTTCAACTACCATAACATTCACGATTAAATTTAAATATTGATCCCGGCTGCCTGGTTGACCGTAATGGCGCCCAGGTTAACGATATCCTCCACGCTGCATCCGCGGGAGAGGTCGTTGATGGGAGCTGCCATGCCCTGCAGCACGGGGCCGATGGCCTGGGCATGTGCCAGCCGCTGCACCAGCTTGTAAGCGATATTGCCCGAGTTCAGGTCGGGGAAGATCAGCACATTGGCTTTGCCGGCGATGGGACTGCCCGGTGCTTTCTTAGCACCCACTGCAGGGATGATGGCCGCATCGGCCTGCAACTCACCGTCAATGGCCAGGTCAGGGTCCATCTCCCGGGCTTTCTCCAGTGCTTCCGTGACCTTATCAACGCTTTCATGGGCCGCACTGCCTTTGGTAGAGAAGCTGAGCATGGCCACACGGGGTTCGAAACCACCGATATGCAGGGCTGTTCGTGCCGAAGTAACAGCGATCTCGGCAAGCTGTGCTGCATCCGGTTCGGGATTGACCGCACAGTCGGCAAAGACCATAATGCCCTCCTCTCCAAACTCCTTATCCGGCACGATCATAAAAAAGGCTCCCGACACCACACTGATACCCGGCATGGTCTTCACATACTGAAAGGCCGGCCGCAATACATTCCCCGTGGGATTGTTGGCTCCGGCCACCTCGCCGTCAGCATCGCCCGCCTTGATCATCACCGGGCCCAGATACAGGGGATCTTCGATCAGTTTCGATGCTTCCTCCCGCGTCAATCCTTTATGAGCCCGCAGCTTGAGCATTAACTCTATGTACTCCTCCTTCTTCGGATGATCTTTGGGGTCCACGATCCTGCATTCGGAGACATGGGTCAGCCCCAGCTCGGCTGCATGGTCACGGATCTGTTGCGGATCTCCTATCAGGATCACCTCGGCCAGTTTTTCACCAGCCATTGCATCGCCTGCACGCAGGGTACGCTCTTCATAAGCTTCCGGCAATACGATGCGTTTATGTGCTTTTCTGGCTTTTTCTTTTACACTTTCTATAAAATCCATTGTTTATCAGTTAGTTATAAAATTTCTAGATCTTGCTCAAAGGTAATTAAAAATCGGATGATTTCCAGCCATTTCCAATGACTATTGTCACGGAGTTCCCTGTTTTTGATAAATTGCGATTTTTAGTGGACAGGATGATGTTTATTGGCACTATTTCTATTATTTTAGTCTCTCCAAAACAGAATTTATGACAGATATCCTTTTCAATGAGCTGGCCTCTGTAATACAGGGGGACCTGTATGCCGACGAGGTGTCGAAGATCCTTTACGCTACCGATGCTTCCGAGTACCGTGAGATGCCCCTGGCCGTCACACGCCCTGTGGATAAGAAAGACATCCGGGAGATCCTGGCCTTTGCCCGTGAGCTGGGGGTGCCTGTCATCCCGCGTACGGCAGGCACTTCGTTGGCGGGACAGGTGGTAGGACACGGCATCGTCATGGATGTTTCGCATTATATGACCCGTATCCTGGAGCTGAACAGGGAAGAGCACTGGATCCGTGTGGAGCCGGGCGTTATCCCGGATGAGATGAACAAGTATCTCGCAGATCATGGCCTTTTCTTCGGCCCGGAGACCTCCACCTCCAACCGGTGCATGATGGCCGGCATGCTGGGCAACAATTCCTGCGGATCGCATTCCATTCTTTACGGCAGCACCCGCGACCATACCCTGGAGGTGGAATGTATCCTGAGCGACGGCAGTGAGGTGCTCTTCGGACCCCTGATAAAAGAAGCGTTCATGGCCAAAATGCAACAGGAGGACCTGGAGGGCAGGATCTACCGGAAGATCCATGAGATCCTTTCGGATGAGAAGATACGGGACGAGATACGGCGCCAGTATCCGCATCCGGACATCCCCCGGCGCAACAACGGTTATGCGCTGGACCTGCTCATGGACACGGATCCTTTTACCGGCAACGGTGTGCCTTTCAATATGTCCAAACTGCTGGCAGGATCAGAAGGTACGCTCACGGTTACCACCGCCATCAAGTTCAACCTCGTTCCCCTGCCCCCCAAAGAGAAAGGACTGGTATGCGTCCATCTGGCTCATCTCCCGGAAGCTTTCAGAGCCAACCTGGTCGCCCTCAAACACCATCCCGGCGCTGTGGAGATGATGGACAAAACAGTGCTCGACCTCACCAAAGACAACATCGAACAGCAGAAGAACCGCTTTTTTATCGAAGGGGATCCCGAGGCGTTACTGCTGGTGGAGTTTGCACGGGACAGCCGGGAAGAGATTGCCCGTATCGCCCGCGATCTGGAAAAAGATATGCGCGAAGCCGGATACGGGTATGCTTATCCCGTTCTGTACGGAGAAGATGTAGACAAAGTATGGAACCTCCGCAAGGCCGGGCTGGGGGTTCTGTCGAACATGAAAGGAGATGCCAAGCCGGTAGCCGTGATCGAAGATACAGCGGTACGTGTGGAGGACCTGCCGGATTATATGGACGAGTTCGCCAGGCTGCTGGAAAAACATGGCAGATCGGCCGTTTACTATGCCCATATCGGTTCGGGCGAACTGCACCTTCGGCCTGTGCTCAACCTGC
>WFRO01000216.1 GCA_015486475.1 Bacteroidales bacterium | reverse complement strand
CTTTTTTGACAGCTTCGTTCAGAGCTTTCATGAAGACATCCAGCGGCACATTGTAATACTCCTTGCTGTGCCACCAGTTGTCCGGCACTTCATATTCCACCTGCTGCCAGAAAGGCTGCTGCTCATAAGAGAGGATATCCACATAATCGTCAGGGTTGATCTTCAGCACATCGCTGAGGAACTGTTTGGGCGTGTAGGTTTTTCCTTTCCAGTCAAAACTCTCAGGAGGCGTTCCCATATAATGGTTCATGATCGCCCGGATGGTAGCCAGCACCTCTTCCTCGTTCCAGGCATTGGCAGCTTTTACCGATTTCAGGTAATCGTTCATTTCCTTGAACATATCGCTGTGGTCATAAAATTTCCGCCCACCAATCAGACCATTATAAACCTCTTCGGGCACGGCACCGTACTTTTTGAAGATCCTGCCCACAGCATTGCCTTCGGAACCTTCGGAGAAGAGCGAGTTGCCTCTTTGCTCAACGAACCGGCGCGCTTTCTCCACGTATTCCCAGTAGACCGTAAAAATCTCCGAGATCTTGATCTTTTGGCCCGTCAGGCGGTAGACATCCGACTCGTACATGGAGGTGGTGGAAAAGCACCAGCAGGTACCCGTATTCCCCTGCGAGATGGGCGGAAAATGCCACTGTTGCTTGTAGAGGTCCGGATCGTTGGGGAGCTTCATCCCCGACTGGTCCATCTCAAAGCGCTTGTGCATCTTCTGGGGCTGCTGTTTTTCCTTCACCTGCCGGATATCCTTCAGAATAAAATTCTGGTAGAAACCGGGCTTGTACTCCTTAAAGACAGCCTTGTCCTTGGGCTGTCCGTATGCCGTAAAGGCTAGCATGGCCAGTGTGATGACCGGTAAAAGGAATTTTTTCATTGTTTTTGGTTTTTAATGATTATGCAACAAATGTATGGAAATATTCTTTTCATTATCCTCCGGCTGTCAGGATGATCACAGGGTTCCTTTCTCAAGCGGCACATCAAAACGCGCGCCGTCCTCGGCCAGCCAGGTCTCCGGGAAGATCTCGCGGGCCTCGTCCAGGAGCACCTGCAGGTCTTTGTAGCGGGCCGAGAAATGGCCGATGATCAGCTTTTTCACCTCAGCCTCCCGGGCGATGAGGGCTGCCTGGCGTGCCGTGGAATGCAGGGTTTCCTGCGCCCGCTGAACATCTTCATTGGAGAAAGTGGCCTCATGGTACAGCAGGTCAACTCCCCGGATGAAAGGGATCATGGCGCGGTAGTAAGCGGTATCACTGCAAAAGGCATAGGAACGGGGTGGCGGGCCGGGGGTGGTCAGCGCTTCGTTGGGGATGACCCTGCCATCCTCCAGCGTGAGGTCGTTTCCCATCTGGATACCGGTGCGCAGGGCAATGGGTATGTCATATTTTTCCAGGACGCCCGGTATGAACCTGCGTTTCCGTTCTTTTTCCCGGAACAGGTACCCGCAGTCGGGGATCCTGTGGTGCAGCGGAAAATGACGGACCGTCAACACCTTATCCTCAAAGATCACCGATGACTTTTCGCAGGCGAGCGGATGAAAGATCACCTCGAAAGAGAGATGGATGTCGAACATATCCATGTGTTGGATCACCACCTTTTCCAGGCCGGGAGGGCCGTACAGATGGAGGGGCGTCTCCCGCCCTGTCAGGGCCAGCGAGGAGAGGAGCCCGAAAAGGCCGAAGACATGGTCGCCGTGCAGATGGCTGATGAACACATGGTCCAGGCGTCCCAGCCGGAACCGCAGCCGGCGTAGCTGCATCTGCGCTCCCTCGCCGCAATCGATCAAAAAAAACCGCTCCTGTACATTAAGTACCTGAGCGGTTGGAAATCTTTCGGAGGTCGGCAGAGCCGAGCTGCTACCCAATACTGTCAGAGAGAATGTCAACGCCGACCGTTTTATTCTTCCGACCGGATCAATGCCAAAGCATCTTCGTAGGTCTCCGTGATATTGAGGACCGTATCGAGCTGCGAGATGGTGATCAGCCGCTCCACCGCCTCGTTCAGCCCACACAACACGAAGGTACCGTTGGCATTCTTACACAACCGGTTAGCCACCAGGATGGCACTCAGGCCACTGGAATCGCAATACCGGACATTGCTCAGATCAAGAACAATATTTTTCTCTCCGTTGCCTGAGATCAGAACCAGTTCAGATTTCAGGTTTGGAGCGATGTGAGTATCCAGCTTTTCTTCAAGAACGCGTATCAGCGTATGATCGTCTTTCTTTTCGATTTGAAATTCCATGACAGTAAATTTGCCAATAAAGATAATTATTTTTTCTTATCTTCCTTTGATTTCTCATCTTTTTCTTTGGCGACCATCTCCTTCTTCAGGGCAGCCAGATCGGCAATATCTCCGAACGTCGTTTTCTCGAGTTTGCTCTTGACACGACGTGTTGCCTTCTCAGTCTCAACAGCTTCCGTATGCTTGATCCCCCGCTTCTCATCTTCATAAACCCGGCGGTGAGACACTACGATCTTCTTCCCGTTCTTATTGAACTCAAGTACCTTGAAGGGAAGCTTTTCGTCCACTTTGGCTTTGGTGCCGTCTTCTTTTATAAGGTGCTTGTGATTGGCAAAACCTTCCACGCCATAAGGCAGTGAGATGATCGCACCTTTATCAAAGATGTCGGTGATAGTCCCTTCATGGACCGATCCTACGGTAAAGACGGTTTCAAAAACATCCCACGGGTTTTCCTCGAGTTGTTTATGACCGAGGCTGAGACGACGGTTCGCCTTGTCGATCTCCAGGACCACCACTTCGATGTCGTCACCTACCGATACGAATTCGGCCGGATGCTTGATCTTTTTCGTCCAGGAAAGGTCGGAGATATGGATCAGACCATCCACGCCCTCTTCGATCTCCACGAAGACTCCGTAGTTGGTGAAATTACGCACCTTGGCGGTATGCCTGGAACCGACGGGATATTTTTTCTCGATATCTTCCCACGGGTCGGGGGTCAGCTG
>WFRO01000215.1 GCA_015486475.1 Bacteroidales bacterium | reverse complement strand
GTGCAGTACGTGGGGAGATTCGTCAATCTGAAGAAGAAGACCTCCTGCCGCAATCTGGTGGCCCGTTTTTTCTGCCGTCTCCCGCAGAACCTGGTGCGTTATCCCACCCTCTGGATCGGCGGTCTGCTCCCCGCACGGTTGTACAGCCGGGAACCTCTCATCCCTCCGGGAGAGCTGGAAAAGATCCGGGAATATTACAAGGATGACTGGGAGGTCTGCCATGAATATGCCGGAAAGGTAAGGGAGGAAGTGGGTGCAGTTTGAGGTTTGGGGTTTGATGCTCGCTGCGCGAGCGTTTGAGGTTTGAATTGTTCCAGGTTCCATGTTTCAGGTTCCAGGTTGGACATAGATCATCATTCGTCATTCATCATTCGACGTTCGTCCTTCATCCTTCTCTTCCGGCAGCTCTCCCAGTTCCGGCAGGATCTTTTGGGCCTCTTCTTCGGTGAGGCTTTCCACGCTGCGCAGTTTCCTTTCAATAGCGCGGGTGCGGGTGCCCACCACATCATCCAGCTGGTTCATGCCGGTCTGGATGTTCTTGCGGGCCTTCTGCAGGATACCGCCGAATTTCCCGAACTCCTCCTTCACGGCGCCGAGGATCTTCCACACCTCGCTGCTGCGGCGTTGTATAGCCAGGGTGCGGAAGCCCATCTGCAGGCTGTTGAGGATGGCTGCCAGGGTCGTAGGACCGGTGACGATCACCTTGTACTTCCTTTGCAGCTCTTCGAGAAGGGCTGCCTTGCGCACCACCTCGGCATAGATCCCTTCGAAGGGCAGGAACATGATGCCGAAGTCGGTGGTGTTGGGCGGGTCGAGGTACTTGTCGCGGATGTCGCCCGCCATCTTCTTGATGGTGTTGTCCAGCTCTTTCTGGGCTGCCAGGATCTTTTCCTGGTTGCCCGCCTCATAGGCATCCTGCAGGTGTTCGTAAATATCTTTGGGGAACTTGGCGTCCACCGGCAGCCACACATGTTTCCCCGGCTCTTCCCGTCCCGGCAGCTTGATGGCGAACTCCACCGTCTCGCGGCTGTCGGTCCTGGTCTGCACATTGGCCTCGTACTGGTCCGGCGCCAGGATCTGCTCCAGTAGCATGGAGAGCTGCACCTCGCCGATGCCACCGCGTATCTTCACGTTGCTCAACACCTTCTTCAGTCCCCCCACATCTTCGGCCAGGGTACGCATCTCGCCCAGGCCTTTCTGCACCTCCTGCAGCTGCTTGCCCACCGTCTCGAACGACTGGCTCAACCGCTCGTTCAGCGTTTTCTGCAGCTTCTCATCCACGGTGCGGCGCATCTCCTCCAGCTGGGTGGTATTGTCCTTGCGGATGTTCTCCAGGTCTTTTTCCACCGACTCTTTCAGGTTTTTGATGTTTTCCGTGGTGAGCTTGTTCAGGTCGGTCTGCTGGCGGGAGAAGTCGCTCAGATGGTCCCGCAGCAGCTTGCCCAGCTCCTGTGTTTTTTCGGAAAACTGCTTGTTGAACTTCTCCAGGGAGAGGGCCAGCTCTTCCCGGTTCTCTTTGGCTGTTTCGGCCGCTTCCTTGCGGTTGCGCTCAAACTCGTCGCTGAGGGAGCGCTGGGAGGTCTCCAGCAGGGTCTTTATGGAGATCATCATCTCCTTCAGCTCCTGCAGGTCATCACTCAGATCAGGGCCGGACTTACGAAGAAGAACTACAGCAATGTTTATCAGGATCAGTACCCCGATGATGATGAGCAGGGTTTCGGTCATGACGGATCGGTATTATAAAAAGTGTTTCAGAAATCTCCGTGAATTTATTTCAAAAATCCTGAAAAAACCAGAAGAAGTTACGGAAAGTTTTGCACAGTCGGCCGGGATTACCGAAGCAAAAGGAATTTTATCTCCTCAAAATTGACATTCTCTTTTTCCAGACGGGTCCGTGTATTTTGCAGGAATGCTTTCATTTTGTTCACAGAATAGGGGTCCATGTCCGGGAAATGACCCGTTTCGTACCGGGCACAGGGCAGGATAGCGAAATGCCATTTTCCTCCATCCAGGTGTTTCCATACCCACGTAAGATAAAAGCCCTGCCCGGCGATGCGGGTGGTATCATTCGCCTTGACGAGGCTTATTTGGGCCATGGCTCCCCCGTCACGTGGCGGCTTGCGCTGGTTGGAGAGGAAGTTGCCCAGCGACCAGACCACCAGTCGCTCTTTGCGAAGGCTGTCGCCGGGGTGGTACTCCATGGGCTGCACCACATGGGGGTGGCTGCCGATGATGATGTCCACACCGCGGGAGAAGAGGAAGGCAGCGATCTCTTTCTGGGTGCTGTTGGGGAGCAGCTGGTACTGCTCGCCCCAGTGGAGGAAGACGATCAGCTTGTCGAGGCTGTCCTTTTGTGCCTGCAGGATGTCACGGGCCATGCGGGCCGTGTCGATGCGGTTGACGATGGCCGGGGCGGGCACCGGCAGGCCGTTGGTGCCGTAAGTGTAGTTGAGGATACCGGTACGGAGGCACCCTTTTTCTATGATCATCAGGTTGTGAAGCTGCCGGTCGGTGCTGTCGCGAAAGGTGCCGGTATGGCCGATGTCCAGCAGCTCGAGTACTTCAGTGGTGCGCAGGATGCCTTTCTTCCCTCTGTCGCAGGAGTGGTTGTTGGCTGTGACCAGGTAGCCAATGCCGCTTTTCCTGCAGGCGGCGGCCAGGGCATCGGGGGACGAGAAGCGGGGATAGCCCTGGTAGGGCAGGCCGGCCAGCGTGGTTTCCAGGTTGGCGACGGCAGCATCAGCCTGCCGGAAAAGAGGAGTAACCTGCTCAAAAACCTCGTCAAAATCGTAACGGCCCGTGGCGGAATCGTACGCCGCCGTGATCTGGGCGTCGTGGCACATGATGTCGCCGATGAACAGCAATCGCAGCGTGTCCTGGGCGGCAGCAGGGGCGAGGAGGCCGGAGAGGAGCAGGAGAGAGATGAGTATGTGCCGGGAGAAAATGAACATAGGGGCAAATATAATACTTGGCGGAAGAAAAAAGGCGAAATTGGTTCGCTTCGCTCACGAAATTAAGTGGAAATTAGCTCCCGTTGGTCGCGAAATTAGCCCCGACTGCGTCGGGACGAAATTAAGTGGAAATTTACTCGCTGACGCTCGTGAAATTAGCTCGCTGCCTTGCCCGCTGTAGGCTTGCCGGAGGCTGGGCGTTCGCGAAATTAACAATTTTAGGTGCTGGGTGCAGGGTACTGGGTGCTGGGTGGATAAATGAGTGAATGCGTGAATGCATGAATGATTAAAAAATCAGAAATCAAAAATCAGAATTCGGTGTTCGGTATTCGACATTCGTCGTTCATCCTTCGAGCTTCCCCTAGGGCTGGTACATCAGAAACTTCTTATCCGCTTTCTGCCATTTGGCTTTGTAGGCCTCATCGACGAAGAAGATCTTCAGGTCGGCCTGGTAGGCTTCGTCCGTGAAGAATATCTTTTTATCTGCCTGGTAGGCGGCATCGGTAAAGTACCACAGGCCTTTGTTCTTCTTTGCCTTGTAGGCAGCATCCACCTTGTAGACCAGGAGATCGGCCTGGTAGGCTTCATCGGTGACGAACACTTTGACGTCGGCCTTGTAGGCAGCATCCACAGAAAAGACTTTTTGCGCCTGCACGCCCGTAGCCACAAGCATGAGCAGGACGCCGGTAATGAGAATGTTTTTCATATCGCAATCTGATCAAAAGATGTCCACATTATGACCAACAATAACCTTGCCGGGAAGTAGTTCATAGTTCATAGTTCATAGTTCATAGTTCGTAGTTCGTAGTTCATAGTTAGTAATTCGTGGTTCGTAGTTCGTAGTTCGTAGTATCGAGTTGCGAGTATCGAGTTAGTAGTTAGTAGTTCCATGATCATTCTTAAAGCGTCGAAGCACCGGTTCCTGAGTAGCCACCAGGCGTACCGAAGGGCGGTCCCTGAGTAGCCGAAGGCGTACCGAAGGGCGGTCCCTGAGTAGCCGAAGGCGTACCGAAGGGCGGTCCCTGAGTAGCCGAAGGCGTACCGAAG
>WFRO01000214.1 GCA_015486475.1 Bacteroidales bacterium | reverse complement strand
TTCTTCCGCTCTTCCCCGTCGCCGTTCATCCCCAGCACCAGGTTGATGATGCCGTCGAAACTGAGGAAATAATTGGTGGAGATGCCCAGGTTGGTGTTCACCAGACGGAATGACTCCTCCGAACCATAGAGGATGATGTCCAGGGCCTCCGGAGGAATATCTTTCACGGGCGTGTCGAGCGAAAAACCATATTTCTGGGCTATGGCCTCCAGCTGCCAGAAGATCATAGAGCTGCGGTAAGGTCCCAGAGGCTCAATGGCCCCTTTCCGGATGCTTTTGCTCCGGTCGGGGATGATCTTGTCCACATCGGCTTCGGGCACCGTGCCCAGGCCATTACAGACAGGACAGGCCCCCGCGGGAGAGTTGAAAGAAAAAGTATGGGGCGCCGGCTCGTTGTAGGAGATCCCTGTTGTGGGACACATCAGCTTACGGCTGAAATAACGCACCTCCTCCTGCACAGGATCCCACACCATCATCACCCCGTCACCGTACTTCATCGCTGTGGCCACCGACCGCAGCAGCCGCTTGTCATCCACATCCCGGATCGTCAGCCTGTCGACCACCAGCTCGATGTTGTGGGTCTTGTAACGGTCCACCTTCATCCCCGGCACCATCTCCGTCAGCTCACCGTCGATGCGCATGTGCAGGAACCCTTTGCGCATCATCTGCAGGAAGAGCTCGCGGTAGTGACCTTTCCTGCCTTTCACCAGGGGGGAAAGCAAAATGATCTCCCGGTCCCTGAAACTTTTTCGTATGAGGTCCAGCACCTGCTCGTCGGTGTAACGTACCATCTTCTCGCCAGTCTCATACGAATAAGCTGTCCCGATACGGGCAAAAAGGAGTCGCAGAAAGTCATAGATCTCGGTGATGGTGCCCACCGTCGAACGGGGATTGCGGCCGGTCGTTTTCTGCTCGATGGCGATCACCGGCGAGAGACCTGTGATCCGGTCCACATCCGGCCGCTCCATCTGACCCAGGTAGTGACGGGCATACGCAGAGAAAGTCTCCAGGTAACGCCGCTGGCCTTCGGCATGAAGCGTATCAAAAGCCAAAGAGGATTTCCCCGAGCCACTAAGGCCGGTGATCACCACCAGCCTGTCGCGGGGGATCTCCAGATCGATGTTCTTCAGGTTGTGCACCCGCGCTCCGTATACGCGGATCGCGCCTCCCCCCTCCTGCCGTATCTTCCGCTCTTTCTGCTTTGCCAATTTTGCTCTTCTTCAGGTAGAAACAAAACTGCAAAATTACAAAATCCAAAGCAGAGAAAAAAGAAACTTACTGTTAACTCCAGGCACTCCAAACTCGAAGTACTCCAAGTACTCCCAACTCCAACCTCTAGGCACTCCACACTCCAAACTTCTTCAAAGGTACCGGGTACTGGGTGCTGGGTGCTGGATGCTGGGAAGGAATGCGTGAATGATTGAATGTGTGAATGATTGAAAAGAAGAGCTCAGAGTAAACAACTTTTAACTTTAGCGCACTTCAAGTACTCCAAGTACTCCAAACTCTAAGTACTCCACACTCCACACTCCAAACTTCCTGAGGGTACAGGTTATTGGGTGCTGGTTGCTGGGTGCTGCCCGCCCGGATGAACGCCTGCCTGGCGGCAGACAGGGAGTCATCCGTTCGGACGGGGGTGCTGGGTGCAGCATAACTGGGTGTGGGTAATTATCTTCGAACTTCAAGCATCCCCGCCCGGACGACCGTCCGGTCGGACGGGGAGCATCGAGCTTAGAAGAACAGACTCAGTCCGCTATAGATGCCGAAAAGGAACGGATGGAATTCAGAACCGTGGGTGTCGGTGACGGAATTGATGTAATACTTAAAGGTAGGCTCCACACGGAAGAGAAAATCCTGTGTGATGCGGTAGGAGATCCCCAGTCCAAGGGTGCTGTTGAAATTAGTCCTGCGCAGGCCGTCGATCTGGCCCAGGGAGGTGTTCTCGCCGTCGGCAGTGATGACCGATGCCGAGCTATGGAACAGCAGGCTGGAACCCAGGCCGCCGGTCACATTGACCCCGAAAGCCCTGTCGATGATCCTGTAACGCAATAACAGGGGAACCTCCACGAACTCATAATCCAGCTTCAGCTGCGCATCCACCGGCTCATAAAGGCCGTTGCCCAGGAAGGTAAGGATGTATTCGGTCTGGTCGTTGCCGGAAGGATCTTCCCGGTTGGCAATAAAAAGGGGCACATGGTCATACCCGGGCTCCCCGCCCGAGTTGTAGAGGTAGTTGTTCCCCTTGCTCTCGAGGATGGCGAGGTTGCCGCTCTTGATCTGCCGGAAAGCCACCATATCATTCGACACCTGCCCCGTACGGAAATAACCGATGCCACTCTGTATCGACAATCTCTTCTTCCGCCGGATGAAGACCGAGAAATTCCCTCCGTAGGAGAGGGCCCCGGATTCCTGACTGTCCAGAAAACGGGTATATTCGTTTTTGTACGTGAGGTTCCGGTATGAGAAGACAGGACCGAAATCTCCGCCGATACCCCAAACGTAAGTAGGTTCTTTGCGGGTGTTAAGAGCGGGCGGGACGGGCCCCAGACCAAGGGACTGCTGAGGCGTGTTGAGGATCGCTGCAGAATAGCCGATGTTGCCCGTACGCGTCTCTGCTGTAGCAAGGATCAGGGCATCGGTGGGAACGGCCTCTCCGGGAAGCCGGTCCACAACGATCGCTTTTTGCAATCC
>WFRO01000213.1 GCA_015486475.1 Bacteroidales bacterium | reverse complement strand
CTCTACGGATGCCGTGAGTCGCTGGCCGACGGTATCAAACGGGCCACGGACATCATGCTGGCCGGCAAGGTGGTGGTGGTATGCGGTTACGGCGATGTGGGCAAAGGATCGGCCCAGTCGATGCGCAACTTCGGCGCCCGTGTGATCATCACCGAGATCGATCCCATCTGTGCCCTGCAGGCGGCCATGGAAGGGTATGAGGTGAAAACGATCGAAGAGGCGCTGGATATTGCCGATATTTTCGTCACAGCTACCGGCAACAGGGATATCATCACCATCGATCACATGGTCCGCATGAAAGACCAGGCGATCGTATGTAACATAGGACACTTTGACAATGAGATACAGGTGGATGAGCTGGAGAACTATCCCGGCATCCGCAAGGAGAATATCAAGCCGCAGGTGGATCAGTACCATTTTCCCGACGGTCACTCCATCATCCTGCTGGCCGAAGGCCGTCTGGTGAACCTGGGTTGCGCCACGGGTCACCCCTCCTTTGTGATGAGCAATTCTTTCTCCAACCAGACCCTCGCCCAGATCGAGCTGTGGAAAAATGATTATGCGATCGATGTTTACCGCCTGCCCAAACACCTGGATGAAGAGGTGGCACGACTGCATCTGCCGCAGCTGGGCGTGAGCCTGACGAAGCTGAGCAAGGAACAGGCCGATTACATCGGGGTCCCGGTTGAAGGACCTTACAAGCCTGATCATTACAGGTATTAGGAACAACTACAGAGATTAAAAAAACGCGCACTATTGCGCGTTTTTTTAATTATAAACATGCACTGTTTGTCCGTCGAAAGAGGTGCGGTACAGCTTCAAAGGATAACGGGACGGACTGTCGGAAGTGGGATACCCGTAATTGGGGAGGACATATTTGGAATGACATTCCGGACATTCGGGGGTGATGTCTCCCGTATTCTTCAGGACCACTGCCTGGTCAAGCGCCTCCTCAAAGGGACAGGTCCGGTCAAAGGCATAGAACTCGGATTCCGAAGCACGATAAACAATGATGCCGTGTCCCCCGTAACCGGCGGAAGCAGATCCCGCATAGGAAGAAGTTATGACCACGGAGTTCCCTGCGACGGTCAGATCATTGAACATGGGATCGCTGAGGTTGATGGTGAAATCCACGAACACATCCGGTATCCGCTCGTTCTCCTCTGTCTTACAGGAGGAAGGCATCACGACCGGCAGGATCATTAAGATAAAAATGATTATCTTTGGATATGTGAATGGGTAGAGCTTCATTCTGCCTTTGTTTTAAGACCGCAAAGCTAATGAAATTTTCCTGTAAAAACCGGATCCTTTTCCTGCTGGTGGTGTTCCTGCTGTCGCTGCCGGTAACTGCCCAGACCCCCAAGGGGAAAAGTCTTTCGTCCAAACAGAAAAAAACAGTGACCAGGAAAAAAGACTCCAAACCTGCCAATACCGGTCTCTTTGGCAAGAACACGAAAGGGAAACAGACCAAAGGAAAGGTGCCCAAACAGGTCAAAGAAGCGGAAAAGAAAAAGAAACAACGGAAAAAAGCCTATGAAAAAGCACGGAAAAAGGAGATAAAAAGGCGTTATAAGATGCAGACGCCAGAGACCCAGAAGAGAATGAAGCAGACACGAAAAGAGGCCGATCATTATAACAGCGGAGGGAAACAGAATATCTGGCAAAAGATGTTCGGAGGCAATAAGAAGAAAAAGGACAAGAAGAAGAAAAATAATAAAAAGTGAATCACCATGAAAGGAGATCTGGGAACCATCCTGTATATCGTTTTTCTGATCCTCATCTCCGTAGCCGGGATCTTTAAGAAAAAGAAAAAGATCGATACTGCGGAACTGAACAAGAAAAAAGCGCAACAGCAGGCGGCAACAGACAATGCCGCGAAAGAGAGGGAGAGGATCATTACGGGCAATCCCCTGGTGGATGCCCTGTTGAACCCCCCGGAGGAGCCGGAGGTGCAGATGGAAGAAGAGACGCCTGTCTACGGGGAGATGATGGAAGAGCAGCCGGAAAATGAAGAGCCGGAAGTGTTCCTGCCTCCTGAGGAAGAAGGCAGGAGCGTCTTTGCTGCGAAAAAGGAAGAGAAAAAACTTACTGTGGACAAACACCGTATCGTGGCCGATCAGCCCGACTGGCAGAAATTCATGGACGAGCAGAACAAAGAATACGAGCCTGACATCCTGGAGGATTTTGATCCGGTCAAAGCGGTGATCTATTCCGAGATCATGGAAAGAAAATATTTTTGATCCGACGGGATATTCTCAGCCGGGTTTGCCGGCGTCCTGAGAGGAAAGAACAGGACAAAAAAGGTGTTTAGTATCTGAAATCCTTTGAATTAAAGAAAAAATATTTTTATCTTTGTACCGTAAATAACGGCGCAAGTGAAAAAAGAGTTCCCTGCATTGTGGAATTCTTTTTGTTTTTACCTGTTGTACAAAAAATCTGGAATATGGGAGAAGTATCTTACATTACTGAAGAAGGATTGCGTAAACTGAAGGAAGAGCTGGATCATCTCACGCGTGTGGAGCGTCCTGCTATCTCACGGCAGATCGCCGAGGCCCGTGACAAGGGGGACCTTTCGGAAAATGCCGAGTATGATGCGGCCAAGGAAGCACAGGGGATGCTGGAGATGAAGATCGCCAAACTGGAGAACCTCATCGCCAACGCCCGGGTGATCGATGAATCGAAGATAGACACTTCGACCGTGCAGATGATGAACCGGGTGAAACTGAAGAACCTGACCAACGGGCAGATGATGGAGTACACCCTGGTGTCGGAGACGGAAGCCGATCTGAAAACCGGCAAGCTCTCCATCCAGACACCTATTGCCAAAGCCCTCATCGGCAGGAAAGCCGGCGAGCAGGTGGAGGTGGCGGTACCTTCCGGTACCATTTCTCTGGAGATCGTTGAGATATCCATATAAAAGAACCTGTCATGAGCACAATATTTTCCATGATCGTCAAAGGGGAGATCCCTTCCTACAAGATCGCAGAGGATGACCGTTATTATGCTTTTCTTGATATCCATCCCCTGGCCAAAGGACACACGCTGGTGATCCCCAAACAGGAGACCGACTATCTTTTTGATCTGGAGGATGACCTCCTGGCGGGGATGATGGTTTTCTCCAAGAAGGTGGCCCGGGCCATCGAGAAAGTGGTGCCCTGCCGCCGCATAGGCGTGGCCGTGCTGGGACTGGAAGTGCCGCATGCCCACATCCATCTTATCCCCATCAATTCGGAAGCGGATATAAGCTTTTCTCGCCCCAAACTCAAACTCTCCGAAGAGGAGTTCAGGGAGCTGGCGGAAAAGATCAGCAAAGAAGTGGAGCTGTAGTTCATATTCCCATACCTTTGCGGCTCTTCGCGTGCATCTCTGCGTACCTTTGCGTAACAGCTTAACCATGTGGATTCCTTGCTATTACGCAAAGTTGCGCAAAGGTTCCGCCAAGTACCGCGAAGAACACCCAACTTTTAACTTTAGCTCACTTTTAACTTTTAACTCCACACTAACGAAGGCAAAAGTAATAAGGCAAAAGGCAAAAGGAAAAATGGATGACTTATTTCCATCATCCAGCTATTGGTCTGCGATCCTGTCCTTGTTTTTCCGGATAAATTCTTTCCAGCTTGCGGAGTTACCGCTTTTGCGGAGTCCCTGGTTTTCATAATAATGACACACGGCCGCGGCCAGGGCATCGCTGGCATCCAGTTGTTTCGGCATATCCCTGAAACGGAGGATGTGGACAAGCATGGCCGACACCTGTTCTTTGGAGGCGTTCCCCTCGCCGGTGATGGCCATCTTGATCTTGCGCGGAGCATATTCGAAGACGGGTACTTCGCGGTAGAGGCCGGCAGCGATGGCGGCGCCCTGGGCGCGTCCCAGCTTGAGCATCGACTGCACGTTCTTCCCGTAAAAAGGCGCTTCGATGGCCAGCTCGTCGGGATGATATTCATCCACCAGACCCAGCACACGCTGGAAGATATGTTTCAGCTTCAGAAAATGAGAATCATATTTCCGCAGGTCGATCACCCCGATGGCAGCGACGGTCAGCACCTTGCCCCTCACCTCGAGGATGGCATAGCCGGTGTAGTTGGTGCCGGGGTCTACGCCCAGAATGATCTTTTCCTGCTCGGCCATAAAATATCTATTATAAGGCGCCTATCTCCTGTTGCAATCCTCTCCAGACCGGTTGTTTTACATAAACTTTCTTCTGGCCGGGGTTGGGAAAGGTCCCTGTCTCGATGTAAATGATCGCATCCCGCAGACGGGGCTCACGGCGGTCGCTGAAAGCATACTGCAGACCGTCCTCAGCATAGTCGTCGGCAGGGATGCCATCAAAATAGTCCCCCTCGCCATTGGCATTGACCAGCTTGAAGCTGACGGGTACGAAGACATACTTGTCATAGATCCAGGAGTGCATGCCAACGGGCTTGCCGTAGGTGCGGTCGCCCACCAGCGACACGGTCATGAAAGGCTTGAGACCGTTGATGATCACCTCGCTGGCCGAGGCGCTGCCCCGGCTGGTGATGTAAATAATACGGTTGAGCGAGAGGGCCTGGTCCTCCTCGACGAAGGGGATGTCCTCATCCTGGTCCCTGCGCTTGTCGTTGTGCTCCAGGCGGCAGAGCGTGTTCCCCTTGTTGGCATTGCCGGCAATGAGACTGCCCAGTTTCTGGGCCACGTTGAGGCTGCCTCCGCCGTTGTACCGCAAGTCTACGATCAGATCGGTGGCGTTGACCGCTTTGAAGAAGGCAAAGGCGCTGTCCAGCTCAGCCATGGCCGGGCCGATGAACGTCTGGAAGACCAGATGCCCGACCACCTCGTTATTTATATGCAGGGTGTCAGCCAGCAACACCGCATTGATCTTAATGGTATCCTTGACAGCCGTTACGGATACCGTACTGCTGTCGGGGGTCACGAAAGTGAGTTTTTTCTGTACGCCGGCAACGGGATCTCCCATCAGCGGGCTCAGATCCTCGCCGGGGGACAACACATGATCGTCGACAGCCGTCAGCAACCATCCACGCCGCACCCCCTCGGGATAGAGCGGAGAATCTTTGAAGACAAAAGAGATCCAGATCCTGCCCGCGTCATCGTAACCGTAACCGAAACCAAAACCCAGGTATTCCCCGGCACCGAAATAGCTCTCGAAGAGGGATTTCTCCGCCACAAAACTCCATTTGTCCAACTCTTCATACCGCAAAGCCTCGAGCAGGTCTTCCGGGCCTTTGTAATCGTTCACGTCCACCTCCGGCATCTTGTCATACCATAGGTACCACTCCTGCATGATCTTGTAGAGCTGGTCCCGGGCCTTTTCTTCGACCGTGGGCCGGTCAGGCGGAACAGGTTCTTCTTTTTTACATGAAAAAAGGACCGTGATGAAAAGCAGTACCACAAAGGCGATCCTCAGTGAGAAAAAGCGGGAAGAAGGTTTCATAACAGCTCTGTTTAGTATCGTAACGTTTTTTTTCCACTATAATTTTGTACAAATATACCACCAATGATCAACACCAGGCCGATCACTGTGGTGAGATAGATCTTTTCTCCCGTCAGGTGACGGAGAAAAAAGAGCGACAAAAAAGGTGCCAGATAGACCAGGTTGCTGATCGTGGCGGTGTTTCTGGCCAGATGAAGGGCTTTCAGCCACAGCAGGAAGGTGAAACCCATCTCGAAAAACCCGGCGTAAATCCCTGCGGCGACGGCGTTGGCAGGAGGGAGGAACCGGTTTTTTGTAAAGAGAAGGTACAGGGTAATGTAAAGGAAAGCAAAGAAGAAGTTGGAGAAAAGGCGGATCACCTCTTCCCTTTTGTCTTTCATGTGAAGGATCCAGAAGAGAGCCCAGATCACGGAGCTTCCTGCTGCCAGCGCCACGCCGGTGATGTCGGTATTGTGAAACCCCAGCAGATCGCCCTGTGAAGAGACGAAAACGATCCCGGCGAAGCTGATGAGCAGGGCCAGGTAGCTCCTGCCGGAGATCTTTTGCCCGAGCATGACAGCTGACAGGAAGACCAGCACCAGCGGCCAGATCATGTTGAGGGGCTGGGCTACCTGTCCCGGCAGGCGGGAGTAAGCCTCAAAAAGGATCAGGTAATATCCGAACGGGCTGAGGAGCCCCAGCAGGGCTGAATGCAACAGGTCACTGCCGGACTGCCGGAAGATCAGGGGACTTTTGCCGGTGAAGAGGATGATCCCGAGGAAGACCGCCAGTGAGGTGAGGTTGGCCCAGAACAGCAGGGTGGCAGGAGTAGTCTCCCGCAGTCCCAGCTTGAAGGCAGAGGGGATGGTGGCCCAGAAAAAGATGGCCACGGAGGCATACAGGAGCGCTTTTTTCTGGGCCTTTTCCATGAGCAGGGGATCAGGAGATCATCTCAAAGCCTGTGTAGGGCACGAGCACTGCCGGTATGCGGATCCCCTCGGGGGTCTGGTTGTTCTCCAGCAAGGCTGCGATGATACGGGGCAGGGCCAGGGCGCTGCCGTTGAGCGTGTGGGCGAGGCGGGTTTTCTTGCTGCCTTTCTCGCGGAAACGCAGCTTCATGCGGTTGGCCTGGTACGACTCGAAATTAGAGACCGAGCTTACCTCCAGCCATTTCTTCTGGGCTGCGGCATAAACCTCGAAATCATAGGTGAGGGCAGAGGTGAAAGAGAGATCGCCGCCACAGAGCTGTACGATGCGATAAGGCAGCTCCAGCTTTTGCACCAGGCCTTCCACATGATTCACCATCTCTTCCAGGGTGTCATACGACCGGTCGGGGTGCTGGATCTGCACGATCTCCACCTTGTCGAACTGGTGGACCCTGTTGAGACCCCGAACATCTTTGCCGTATGAGCCTGCTTCCCTGCGGAAACAGGGGGTGTAGGCCGTATTTTTTACGGGCAGTTCGTCCGCCCCGAGGATCACGTCCCGGTAAATGTTGGTCACCGGCACCTCAGCGGTGGGGATGAGGTAATAGG
>WFRO01000212.1 GCA_015486475.1 Bacteroidales bacterium | reverse complement strand
TTTTGTTTAACAAATAAATAGGTCTCCGGCAGAGGAAGCTCAAAATAAAGTATTATTTTTGTATTTTCAGAAAGATCCGAATTCAGACATAATCCTTTTTATATATGCATTTCAGGGATTTTCCTTTTGACGGGGCGCTTCAGGAGGGTATTGCCTCCTTTGGTTTTGAAGAGCCGACGAAGATACAGCAGGTGAGTATCCCCTTTATTCTGGAGGGGAAAGATGTGATCGGCTGTGCCCAGACGGGCACGGGCAAGACGTGGGCCTATGCCCTGCCGGTGATACAGGCCCTGCTGGAGCATCCGGACCGGGAGCTGCATCCGTCGGTGCTGATCCTGGCGCCTACACGCGAGCTGGCCCAGCAGATCGATACGCAGTTCGAAGGACTTACCTATTTCATGGACATCAGCTCCATCGCCATATACGGCGGCGGGGATGCCATGGGATTTGAGCAGCAGCGACAGGCCATTCTCCGGGGGGCGGATATCATCATCGCCACACCCGGCCGTCTCCTGGCACATATCAAGCTGGGCTACACACGGCTGGAGAAGATCCGGCGGGTCATCCTCGACGAGGCCGACCGTATGCTGGACATGGGTTTCAAGGAAGATATCATGCGTATCCTGCAGCAGGTGCCGGAAAAACGGCAGACCCTGCTTTTCTCGGCCACCATGTCGCCTGATATCCGTCGCTTTGCCCGGAAGATCATGAATGACCCCGAGGAGATCAGCTTCGAGGTGTCCAAACCGGCCGAGGGGGTGGAACAGGGGGTCTATTTCCTGAAAGAGCTGGATAAGTTCGGGGTGCTGACGGAGTTGGTAAATGACAAGGAACTGGAACGGGTGCTTGTTTTTTCTTCCACCAAGAAAGGGGTCAAGCAGCTGGAGCGTGACCTGCGGCGGCATGGTGTGGATGTGCAGGCGATCCATTCCGACCTGGAGCAGAGCGACCGCAATGAGATCCTGCGGCGTTTCCGGGTGGGCGAGGTGCCTGTGCTGGTAGCTACCGACGTGATCTCACGCGGCATCGATATTGACAATATCGATATGGTGATCAACTACAATGTACCGCACGATCCTGAGGACTATGTGCATCGCGTGGGCCGTACCGCCCGTGCCAAAAAGAAAGGCCGTGCCGTGACGCTGGTGGATCCCGAAGAGCACTACCGTCTGAAAAAGATCGAGCGGCTCATCGGCTATCCCGTGCCCCGGCTCAATGAAGAGCCTCCTCCGTCACACAGCCGCGGGCGGGGCGACCGGCGTGACCGGAGTAACCGGGGCAATCGCCCACAGGGGGGAAAGGGAGGAAGATCCCGCCACAGCCGTCCCCGGGGACGTCGCAACGATAACCGTTCTTCCGGGAAAAACAAAAGATCATGAAGACTGCACTTTTTTCTTCTTTTCTGTTGATACTGTTGATCTCCTTTCCTGGTTGTTCCGGCCGGAAAGATAATGGAACACTTATTCGTGCCGGCGTCTTTTCAGGGAATGGTGCCAGCGCTGTATGTGTCACCGAGACCATGGAGGCTTTGAAGATCGACAAGGGCATCGCCCCCCGTATCGTGACGGCTGCTGATATTGCCGGAGGGGCACTGGAGGAACTGGATGTGATCCTTTTCCCCGGCGGCAGTGGCAGCCAGGAAGCCAACAATCTGGGTGCACAGGGGATGAAAAGGATACGGGATTTCGTAATAAAGGAAGGGAAAGGTGTGGTAGGTATCTGTGCCGGCGCATATCTGCTCTCTGACACTCCGGATTACCCCTGTCTGCATCTGAGTGGCCTGCGGGCTGTAGACAGGGTGCATGATGCCCGGGGCGGAGCCCTGGCGGCTGTGACCCTCGAAAAAGATGCTCCGGAGATCTTCTCTGAACTGAACGGCTATGATTCCGTTTTTATCCAGTACAACGAAGGTCCTATGCTGGTGCCTGCCGGGGATGATATATCCTTTACCGTGCTGGCAGTAATGCAGACGGATGTGCATGCCAAAACCGGCGCACCTGCCGGGATGACCCCCGGCAAACCTTACCTGATCGCTTCCCGTCCCGGGAAAGGGAGGGCTTTCCTCTCGGTAGGACATCCCGAGTCGACCCCCGGCATGCGGTGGATCGTACCCCGCATGGTGCGGTGGGTGACAGCAAAGGAGATGATCCCTTATAAGGCGGAGGTGGTGCGCCCGGGGCGTGATCATCACAGTATCGTTTTCGATGCTGACTACAGAAGCAGGCAGAAAAAATTATTCTGGCAATTGTTTGATGAGAACCCTGCGAAACGTATGGCGGCAATGAATGATCTCCACGACATGCGCTCGCGTCCTGCTGTACGCTGGACCATGGGTATGCTGCGGGATGAGAACGAAAAAGTGCGTCAGAGAGCGGCTGAATTACTTGCGGAGGACGAGTATACGGCAGCTCTGCCGGATCTGCGGCAGGCTCTTGCCAATGAGGGTGATAAGACTGTAAAGGCCACCTTAGATTCTTGCCTGAAAAAGTTGGAGACTATTGCTCCGGGGTCTAAAAACTGAACAGAGTTCAGAGTTCAGAGTTCCGGGTTCCGGGTTCATAGTTCATTAAGCTTCGTTCGTCATTCGACGATCATCCTTCATCATTCTTCTTCTTTCCTTCCACGATGATCACATACTCTCCTTTGGGCTTGCCGGGGAGGTTCTCAAACTGTGATGCCAGCTCGCCGAGGGTGCCCCGGAAATAGGTCTCATGGATCTTGGTGATCTCTTTGGCTACGACCGCCCGGCGTCCGGCGCCCAGTCTCTCTTTCAGATCGGTCAGGGTCCGTATGATCCGGTGGGGGGATTCGTAAAGAACAAGGGTGTGGGGGAGGGGTGAGATCTCATTGAGCCGTTTGTTGCGGCCTTTTTTGGGCGGCAGGAACCCTTCGAAGAAAAAACGGTCGCTGGGGAGGCCTGAGTTCACCAGCGCCGGCACGAAAGCTGTGGCTCCGGGGAGGGTCTCCACGGGGATCTCCTTCTCTATGCAGGCCCGCACCAGCAGAAAGCCGGGGTCGGAGATGCCGGGGGTGCCGGCTTCCGAGATAAGGGCCAGGGTCTCGCCTTTTTCCAGGAGGGCGATGAGGGGTTCTGTCATGCGGTGCTCATTGTCCTTGTGGAAAGAGAGGATCCTTTTGTCGATGCCGAAGTGTTGCAACAGCCGCCGTGCCGACCGCGTGTCTTCGGCCACGACGGTGTCGGCGTCTTTCAACGCTTCCACGCCGCGGAAGGTCATATCGCCGAGATTGCCTACAGGCGTCGGTACGAGCAGGAGCTTACCCATTTTGGAGACTTTTCAGCTTGCGCTCCACCTTCTCCCTAAAAGTGCGGGCAGGCTCACTCTCCGGGTCCCATCCGAAGGCGGACAGGAGATCTTCCACCTCGCCGCGCGTCTGTGCACGGCTGATGATACGGATCGTCTCCTCATAACGCTCTTT
>WFRO01000211.1 GCA_015486475.1 Bacteroidales bacterium | reverse complement strand
TTGTAATACATACCACTGCCGTTAAAATACTGGTAGCCCGTACCGATGAACCCGAAGTCAAGCTGGTTGGCCGTATAGTCCTTGTAAAAGGCGGTCCCGTAGATCCGGATGGCCGGGAACCGGATCCTGGCTGTGTCGAGGTCGACATTCGCATATTTCCCCAGGCGGAAAGAGTTGTAATAGTTCTGTTTTTCCTGCTCGAAGATGTAGTAGTTAATATCGATAAGGTTTTTATCTTCAAAATAGCTGTAGAGGGGCTTGGTGAGCGTATCCCGCCGTTTCCGGTCTTCTTCGATGAGCCATTGCCTTAACTGTTCCAGACTGTCGGCGCTGGCATAGAGACTGTCCATCACCAGCCGGTAGGGAGTGGGCTTGAGCGCTTCGCCAAAAGGCTTTGCCCGCAGGTCCGGCTCCTCCTTTTCGGGGATGTACCGCCCGTCAGTGAAAATGATGTCCCCTGCTTCCCCGGATTCTTCCTGATAGTCCTCTTCCAGAATGTCCCGGTCATAATTGGTAAGGGGAACGGAGGTCGTAAAATAACGGTAGTGGATCGCCGTGTCGATGTAGGCTATGCCACTATCGAAATGAGCAACATAACGGTTTTTGATCCCGTTGGCATTGCTCAGGTACAGAAAATCCTGGGATGCCGCCTGGGAAGGATAGGTCTTATCTGTGTATTTCCCCTCGGAGAAACGCATCAGGGCATCGGATCTTTTTTTATAATCATAAATGAACAGGTCGTGGTAGGGGAGTGGCTTGTATCCGGGGGGAGTCCCCTGCGTGAGGGTGTCCGAGGAGCGGTTGGAGCTGAAAATGATCTGGTCCGAATGGTTGATGAAACGCGGGTGCAGATCATCTTCCAGATCATTGGTGAGCTGCTCATTGGTGCCGGAAGCGATGTCATATACATACAGATCGGTCTGTCCGTTCTTGACCGCCGAGAAAACAATGCGGGATCCGTCATCGGAAAAGTCGAGGTCGAGGATCTTTTCAAAATAAAGCAGGTTGACCTCCTCTTTTTTCTTCGAAGGAAGACGGTAGAAGAACATCTTCAGTCCTCCGGTCTGCTCCACAATGAAGGTGAGCATCTGGCTGTTGGGATACCATGCCAGCACGGGATAGGAATAATCGATGATCTGTTCCACCTTCGGCTCATGGGTGTATATCTTCCTGCGTTTGCCGGTGTTCACGTCATAGATCCAGAGCTTGTAACGGCCCAGCTCATTGGTCACATACGCTATCTTTGAGCCGTCCGGACTGACCCTGATCCGGTTGTAGACATGTTTGGGTTTGGTCCTTTTTAACAGCGGGTCGCCGGCAGGTTTTTCCCTGTTCTCCTCATCGGGCTTGTAAAGCTTCATAGAATGGTCCACCCAGTCGCTGGTCAGGTCTTTGATACTTACCCCCAGGACATTGAGAAAGCCTTTCTCCAGGTTTTTGTCCATACGTGTCATGTACAGGATGTTGGGGATCACAGCATCCCCGTATTCATCAGCGATATATTTCCAGAAAGAGTGCCCTGCGATGACGGCATCTTCTTTTTCGAGATGGTTCAGCTTCTTATAACGGCCGGTGAGGATACCGTCTTTTACCCGGTTTTGTACTTTGGCGTTCCACGGGTCGGAGACGTAAGAGATGAGCCCTTTCACGAACCAGTCGGGGAGGTCATATCTGGCAGAAGAGGAGACTTTCTCCCGCTGGTCCCCCTTGTTGAGCATCTCGTTGATGAGCACCTGGGCAATGGCCGCTCCGATCTCCCGGTTATAATCAATATGATCTCCCGGGTAAAAAAGAAAAACCTTGTTCTCCAGGACATATCTTACACCGCCGACATTGGTCTCATCCTGCCCTTCCACCAGGCCGATGTTGCTCTGCCGGAAATCGGAAAGCTTATTGTAAACGATGAAGATCAACCGCTTGTTCAGGGTGTAGTCAAAATAGTCTTCTGTTTCGTAGAGTTTCTTTTTGGCTATCTCAGAGGTGTACTCTGCCAGGGGACGTCCGTACTCATTGAAATAAACATCGAAGTTTTCAAAACGGTAATAGGACCAGAAGAACTGGTTGTACTGGACCCTGTTCTTTCCGAATGTCATCTGGTGGCCATTGTAGAATTGTCCCTCGGCAACAGGCGCAAACAACAGGAAAAAGATAACCGGCAAAAACCCGTAACATAACGATCTTCTCCAATCTATCCGTGTCATCATGACCCTTCCAAAATTTTCTTCGTCAGAGAATTGTTAAAAATAGTTAAAATCAGCAGAAAATTGGATTATATTTTCTAAAATTGAAATTCTTAAAATAACAGAAAAGTGCAACCTTTTGTTTTTTAAACAGGTCGTGAATATAATAGTTCCTAACCAAAAAATTTATCACAGATGAAAAACATAGCAAAGATATCGTTTCTGTGGGTGCTCTTAAGCCTTGCCCTCTCCGGTTTTTCCCAGGAGAAGGGGCCTCATATCTCTTTCAAGACGATGAGCCATGATTTTGGCAACATCAAGGAAGAGGACGGGCCGGTCACGTATGATTTCCATTTTAAGAATACGGGCAATGCCCCGCTGGTGTTACAGCGGGTGGTCTCCTCGTGTGGCTGTACCACGCCCACCTGGTCGAAAGAGCCGGTGCCTCCGGGAGGGGATGGTTTCATCCGGGTGGTGTACAACCCGCGTAACCGGCCCAACCAGTTCCACAAGTCGGTGACCATCTACACCAATGCCCAGACCACACCGATCGTGCTGCGTATCAGCGGTAACGTCATCCCGCGTCCCAAGACGGTGAAAGACCTCTACCCTTATGAGGTGGAGGGGCTGCGCCTGAAAACGAACCATCTGGCGTTCACCCGCCTGTACAATGACCAGAAAAAGACCATCAAGGATCAGATCATCAACACCACCGATAAGGAGATGAAGATCGAGTTCATCCGTGTGCCGGCCTTCCTGACGATAAAAGCCGAACCGTCCGTGTTGAAACCCAACGAAAAAGGGGAGATCATTGCAACTTATGATGCTGCTAAAAAGAATGACTGGGGTTTTGTGGTGGACCGCGTATGGCTGAAGATCAACGACCAGGAGCCACGGAATGCCCGGCTGGCCGTGTCGGCCAATATCGTGGAGGATTTCAGCAAGATGACGCCGGAGGATGTGGCCAACGGCCCCCGCATCACATTCAAGGAAAAAGTATATGATTTCGGGAAAGCCCCCCAGCGCCAGAGCGTGGAACATGAGTTCACCTTCACCAATACAGGCAAAAGCGATCTGGTCATCCATAAGGTGCGGTCCAGTTGCGGCTGTACCGTGGTAAGCCCGAAAGAAAAAGTGATCAAGCCGGGCCAGTCCAGCTCGATCAAGGCTACCTTCCACACAGGAGCCTACAAAGGCCGCCAGAGCAAGACGATCACCGTGATCTCCAATGATCCGAACTCACCTACCACCATGCTGCGGATCACCGGCGAGGTCATCCCGCCTGCTGAAAAGGAATAGACCCTCTGGCGAATGAGATAAAAGAGAACGGGTTCCGGCCCGTTCTCTTTTTTTAAGGACTCTTTTTTTATCCGTGGTTTATCCTTAACTTTGCGGAATTCAGAATTTTATTGAAACAAAACCATTTATTACCATTTAATTTTTTACGAATGAAAAAGATCATTATTGTTTTAACAGCGGTTGTAGCCCTGTGGGGTTGTAACCAGACTCCCAAATACGAGATCAAGGGACATCTCGACGGGGCGGATGCAGGATGGGTATATCTCTCCCAGCAGGTTGACGGGAAGATCGTACATGCGGATTCTGCAGAGATCAAGAACGGAGATTTCACCATGTCGGGGACACTCGAACATCCGGATATTTATTATCTGCAGGTGAAAGACAAAAGAGGTGCTTTATTGTTGTTCATGCAGAACAATAAGTTAAAAGTGACGGGGAACGTTGATTCTCTGTGGCTGGCCAAAGCCGAGGGATCACCTTACCAGGATGATTACAATGCTTACCAGGAAATGCTGAAACCTTATGAGGAACAGTACCGGGCACTGTACGGTCAGTGGCAGCAGGCCAAGATGACGGGGAATGCCGATCTGGCCAAAAAGATCGAGGACCAGTACGACTCCCTCAATAAAGAGCAGCAGAAGATCGATGAACAGTTCATCCAGGATCATCCCCAATCCCTCGTCTCTCCTTATCTGCTGCGTAGCATGGCTTACAACATGGAAGGCGCTGAGATGGAGAAGTATCTCGATCAGATGGACACCTCTTTTAACAGCATTACCTTCGTGAAGGATCTGAGAGATTTTGCCGAGGCCAAGAAAAGAGTGGCTATAGGCCAGAAAGCTCCCGACTTTGCTTTGCCGGATACTTCCGGAAATACGGTGGAGCTCTCATCTCTGCTGGGGAAAGGATATATTTTGCTCGACTTCTGGGCTGCCTGGTGCAGTCCCTGCCGTCAGGAAAATCCCAACCTGGTGAAGACCTATCTGAAATATCATGACAAAGGTTTCGATGTGGTGGGGATCTCCCTCGACCAGGACAAGAATGCCTGGCTGGGCGCCATCAGAAAGGACGGCCTTCTCTGGACACAGGTATCGGAGCTCCAGGGCTGGAAAGATCCTACGGCCAAGAAATATGCCGTTCGTTCCATTCCCTCCAACTTCCTCCTGGATAAGGACGGGGTCATTGTGGCCCGCAACCTGCGGGGAGATGACCTGAAGAAAAAGCTGGCCGAGTTGCTGGATTAAAGAACCGTTTTCTCAGACATAAAAAAAGCCTGCCATCCGGCAGGCTTTTTTTATGTCTTCGACTCTGTCTAAGGCTTTACTCCCTCCCCCTAGCTAGGGGGAGGGACGGGGTGGGGGTGGCATTTTCAACACTATTTTCCTGACAGTATCATTTCTTAAAATGCAGCCCCCATATTTCAAAAAACAAGATCAAATCATGTAGATATTCATATAATATTATTTGAATTCAATCCTGTCTTTTTTATAATTTAGCTGTTTTCTGACATAAGAAATGCCGGAGGACTTAACATGAGATAAATGGTCCCCATATCAATAAGCCCGGAGGGCTTTAAGTCAGGTAGCCCCGGTCACGTCCGGGGTAGTTGTGCAATACAATAGATACAACCCCGCTGTGCCTTCCATCGGCCGCCATAGGCGGTTCCTGAGCTCGTCGAAGGGAGCCGACGGCGCTGCGCGTAGCCGCTTCGGGCGCCTGCGCTAATCCCGATAGCTATCGGGACCAGCGACAGCGTGCGAAGCAAGGGCAGGGGTTGAAGTTGGTCGAAACGTGGAGATTATTTTATTACACAAAAAAATTATAGTAAACCATGTCAACCTACACACAAATTCTTTATCAGATAGTTTTTGGAAGTAAGGATTACACTAATTTCCTGACAAAAGTGAATCAGGATATACTTTATAACTACATTGCCGGAATATTATGGAACAAAAAATGTAAACCACATATAGTTGGTGGTTATGGCAATCATATCCATATTGTGTGTGATCTGCATCCTACCATAGCACTATCATATTTAGTTAAAGATATAAAAAAGGCATCACATGAAATGATGGTACGTGAAAGATCTTCATTTCAACGATTTCCCGGTTGGCAGGTAGGTTTTGGAGCCTTTACTTATTCCCGGTCCGGTAAGGATCATTTAATAGAATATGTAAAGAATCAGGAAAATCATCATAAAAAGCTTTCTTTTAAAGAAGAATTGATAGCACTATTCAAGGAACATGGGATTGATTTTGATGAAAAGTATCTTATAACATAACCTGAATTCAACCCCGTCCGGGGTTGTGGTTTGATTGTTATACCATAACCACAGACGTTACTGTGGCTACCTGACTGAGACCCCTCCGGGGTCTTTTTCTTTATAACATGTTTTAATTTAGCTGTTTTCTGACATAAGAAATCCCGGAGGACTTAACATGAGAAAGAGGGTCCTATATCAAAAAGCCCGGAGGGCTTTAAGTCAGGTAGCCCCGGTCACGTCCGGGGTAGTTGTGCAATACAATATATACGCAACCCCGGAGGGGTTGAATTCAACCCGTTCCTTGCTTCGCCGAAGGCCCGTTTAACCGGGACAAAGGCGCAGCAGGGTCTTTTTCTTCATTTCTTCAGGAACTTTACCACTTCCTCAAAGACCTGCTCGCCGGTGAAGCCCAGTTTTTCGTCCAGTACCGTATAAGGAGCAGAGTACCCGAAAGAGCGCATGCCATAGACGATGCCGTTACAGCCCACCAGCCCCTGCAGGGTGGAAGGAAGACCTGCTGTCAGTCCGAAGGCAGGGATACCCTCCGGCAGGACTTCCCGGCGGTAGGCTTCCGGTTGCTTCCGGAAGAGCCCTTCGGAGGGCGCCGAGACGATCTGCACTTTGATCCCTTTTTCGCTCCGCAGCCTGCCGGCGGCATCCACGAGGGTGGCTACTTCCGATCCGTTGGCTACCAGCACCACATCGGGTGTGCCCTCATCTTTCTCCACAATATAAGCTCCTTTTTCGGCCTGCAGGGCTTCCTCGTAACGGGAGCCCTGTGCCGGCAGGTCTTTGATGCCCTGACGGGAGAGGATGAGAGCTGTGGGGGTTTGTGTGTTCTCCAGTGCGATCTTCCATGCTACGGTGGTCTCCTGCGCATCGGCAGGACGCAGGACGCGCACGGAATCTTCGCCGTTATGGTTTTTCAGTTGTTCCATCAGCCGTATCTGGGCTTCCTGCTCCACAGGCTGGTGAGTAGGACCGTCCTCGCCCACACGGAAAGCATCGTGGGTCCAGATGTACTTGACCGGCAGTTCCATGAGGGCGGCCATGCGCACGGCCGGCTTCATGTAGTCGGAGAAGACGAAGAAAGTGCCGCAGGCCGGGATGACACCCCCATGGAGGGCCAGGCCGTTGGCCAGGGCGGCCATGGTCAGCTCCGAAACACCGGCCTGCAAAAAGGCACCGGAGAAATCACCCTTGCGAAGGATGGAGGTTTTCTTCAGAAAAGCGTCGGTCTTGTCACTGTTGGACAGGTCGGCCGAGGCGACGATCAGGTTTTCCACCCTGCCGGCAAGCCAGCCCAGCACGGTGCCGGAGGCGGCCCGGGTGGCGATATTTTCTTTTTGTTCAACCTCTGTAAAATCAAGATGAGGCAGACTGCCGGAGAAGAAAAGATCCCATTTCTCTGCCAGCTCGGGATGGGTCTTTTCCCATTTGGCCTGCTCTTCTTTTTTCCATTTGGCATAATCCCTCTTTTCCTGAAGCACCCTGGCATAATACTCAGATACCTCGGGGAAGATCATGAAAGGATTGTCGGGGTCGCCGCCGAGGGCTTCCACCGTCTCCCGGAAGTCGGCGCCGGCTTTGCTCAGGGGCATGCCGTGGGTGGATACCTGGTGTTCATAGCTGGCGCCCTCGCTGGTGACCGCCCCCTTGCCCATCACGGTCTTCCCGATGATCAGGGA
>WFRO01000210.1 GCA_015486475.1 Bacteroidales bacterium | reverse complement strand
CCAGGGAGGGGTGCAGCTCAACACCTTTGCCCCCTGGAAAAGAATAGAGACGGGCGACTGGATCATGGCGGGCATACTCTCTTTCTTCCTGTTATCCAATATCTTCAGGATGTACTGGAAGATCTTCCACGGCCCGCAGAAGATCAGGGTACCGTTCAGGCTCTTCTTCACCCAGTTGTGGGAGCTGATCTTTCATTTTCTCACCCAGTGGCGCTTTTCCAAAAGCACCCGTACCACCCGCATTGGCAGCAAAGAGCTGAAGATCTCACCCTACTGGGTCTCCCACTGGCTCCTGATGTCGGGGTATGTGCTGCTCTTCACCATGATCGTGGTGTTCCTGGAATGGTTCCAGACCGATATCATCCATCCCTGGTGGCATCCCCAGCGGCTGCTGGGTTATTACGCCACCTTCGGGCTGGCCTTCGGACTGATCTTTTTCGTGTACGGGAGGATCCGGAGGGACCAGGAGAACAACAAGCATTCCCATTATACCGACTGGACCTTCCTGGTGTTGCTGTCGGGGACGGTGATCACCGGCATCCTGGTGCACATCTTCCGCATCAGCGGACTTCCCTATGCCACCTATTATACCTATGTCCTCCACCTGATGATCCTCTTCCCGATGCTGATGATCGAGGTGCCGTTCTCGAAATGGTCGCATCTGGCCTACCGGCCCTTTGCCGTATATTTCAACAGTGTGCGCAATGCAGCCCTGAAGATGAAGAAATAAATCCAAGTCAACTATAAAACAAGTCATTATCAAGCTTGTCCCGCCCGCCCCCCTGACCATACAATAAGTTTGGAGTACTTGGAGTGTGGAGTGTGGAGTTGATTAGAGCAATCACGCATTCATGAATTCCCCGTCCGAATGGACGTTCGTCCGGGCGGGCCCGTCCGAACGGCCTCGGCCGGGCGGGAATCATTTACGCATTATCGCCTCATCGCTTCATCGTTGCAAGTGCCAAAGGGCGGAACCTGAGTAGCCGTAGACGTACCGAAGGATTGCGTCGTCTGCGTTAAAATCCATTCAGCAATCAAAATTCAGAAATCAAAATTCCTGCCTGCGGCAGGCAGGCATCATTCCTTTTTAAGAAACCGGGGGGCGCGTGGGGGTAAGGTTACATAGGATGCGTCATAATCCGATTGACATAACACTAGATCAGGGTTAACCCCAGCTAACGTATTAGTTCAGCTAATCCTTAGCTTCCTAATGTGTAAGGCTGTGGTAAAAATACCTATTTAAATAGGTTTTTAAATAGATATTAAAATAGGTATTTAAATAGGTATATTTATTCTCCCCGGGACGTGATTGACCGAACTGATACATTCTGTCTCATTGAATGCGGTGAAGGTTCAGTCGTATGCCAGACGCGTTTTCTCATCTGCCAGGGCAGGCCGGATGAATTCTTTCCATTCTTTTGTCTTCCAGGTACCCAGCTTCTGATGGACCAGATAGTATTTCTGGGGGATGGGGTGGGTGCCGACCACCACCTGCAGGCCGTAATTTTCCTCAATGAACCTTTTGAAATGGTCGATGTAGGGGCAGGGGGGATATCCCACGACAAAGCCCGTGGCAAAATGGATCACTTCGGCACCGTTCTTTTTCATCTCTTCCGGAGCGTACTCTATGTTGCCTCCGGGACAACCGCCGCAGGAGGTGTAACCGACCACCTCCACCTCTTCGTCTTCCGGGTAGATGTCAAATGCACCTTCCCTGTTTTTCAGCGACCTGAAACATTTTCCGCCGGCACAACTTCTGTAGCGGTCACAGATGATGATGCCGATCTTTGTTTTTTTCTTCATTGTTTTATGATTTTTGATCCGGGTGTTTATACTTCAGGATGATATCCTCTTCATGGACGCCTATGTCCCTGGCAATGACCGGACATTTGACCTTCAGGAGGAAAAAGATCCGGAGATCACTCTCTGACAATGCTTCATAGTTGCCCTGTCCTTTGCTGATGATCATATCTGCCCGCTCCAGGCTCTTTTTGAAATCACCGGAACATAACCTTAAAATAGTTCCGGGAGCTGTGGACCCTGATGAAACAATGTCAGCTACCTGATCCAGTCCGGACAGTATGGCATCTTTCCTTGTCACATCATTGATCACCGGAACTTCCCGCACGGCAAATGTCACAGGTTTATGCATTTCCTCTATCAGGATGCGGTCAAAAACCGATTCGCCGGCGTTGTCACCCAGATAGATCACAGAAGAAGCTGACCGCAGATGCTCTTTGAAGATATCGTAATCGAAGACCGCGAATTCCTGCCTGAGGATCTTTTCGATATCTTTTTCCAGGTCAAAAGCCCGGTCCACTCCGAAATCGATGACATTTCCGGCTATGGCCAGCCGCAGGGCAGTGAGCAGAGGATCATCAGCTTTCCGGATGATCTCTTTCATCCGGGGATAAAGCTGTAAAGCTTCCCCTATGTTCTTTTCTTTTATTTCCCTGAAAGGATCATGTTTCCCCGTTATCTCCCGTATTTTTCCATAGATGATCGCCCCGGTTTCGGGCGGGGTGCTTTCCATGGGAATGGAAGGGATCATGACCGCCACCTCATCCAGCAGGGTCTTTATTTCCCTGTCATCCAGTCCTGCCAGCCGTCCCGCCCGTAATGCCTGGGACAGAAAACACGGGATACACTCCAGAAAGCTTTTCATTATTTCTTCCGCTTATCTTCGAGCAGCTCTTCGCGGACCATGGTATGACCGCATTTGGGGCATTTCAGCTCTGTGCATTTTACACCACGTTCATGGGGTACACGTGTGCCGCATTTGGCACAGACACAATAGCCGTCGGGGCCATAACCGCCGCCGTTGTTGCGTCCGCGGCCACCGCCACGTCCCAGTCCCCGGCCATGCCCGAGACCCATACCCCGGCCTTCACCGGAGCCCATGCCGTATCCATGGCCCATGCCTCTGCCATATCCTCTTCCTTCATTGTAGTTGTACATAATTGAATCCTCCTTTTAATTTTAGTTTTATTCTGCAAATATAATGAACATATGTTCATAAACAAAATCTGTACCAAAGGGGGGCATAGTTCGTAGTTCGTAGTTATGGGGAGTAACCTTTCAACTCTTCAACTTATCAACTTATCAACTCCTTCTTTCATTTTCTTTAACTTTATGCCTTCATTCTACAGACATGGCAGCTAAGAAACAATTCCTCACTTATCTTGGTCTGGAGGTGGAGATCGAGCGGTCGGCGCCGGAGGATGTGCGGCGGTTGCTGGAGGACTATGTGCTGGGCACGGAGGGGGCTCTGCGCTACCGTCAGCTCGACCTGCCT
>WFRO01000209.1 GCA_015486475.1 Bacteroidales bacterium | reverse complement strand
CAGGACAGTATGTGGAGCCGCAGAAGACCATGTTCGAGGTGGTGAACAACGACCGGATCCATGTCGACCTGATGGTCTTCGAGCGGGATGTATATAAGGTGAAAGAAGGACAGAAGGTGGTCTTTACCATCGAGTCCCTCTCGGAAAAACCTATGACCGCCACCGTCTTTGCCGTAGGTAAGACCTTTGAGCAGAACCCCAAAGCGGTGCATGTGCATGCAAGCATCGACGGAAAACACGGCCTGCTCATCCCCGGCATGTATATCACAGGTCGCATTGCCACGGCCCATGACCTGGCCGCTGCACTGCCGGAAAGAGCAGTTGTGAATGTGGAAGGGAAATCGTATATTTTTACAGCCAAAAAGGAAAACGATACATGGACCTTTGATCCTGTAGAGGTCATGACCGGCCGCCAGGAAGATGGCTGGACAGAAATCAGGATGCTCCCGGAACCGAAGCCCGGAACACAGTATGCCTGGACCGGCGCGTACTATATCCTCTCGGAGATGAAGAAGGGGGAGACGGGAGAGGAAGATTAAAAAAGTAAAAAGTAAAAAGTAAAAAGGCAAAAGGCAAAAGGCATCCGCCTACGCCTACGGCTATGGCGGACAAGGAAAGGCAAAAGTAAGGATGGAATAATGGAATAATGGAATGATGGAAAATTGCCTGCCTGCTGCAGGCAGGGAATAGTGGGAGTACCGATGAAGGTATGAAACGAGAAATAATTAACTCGTAACTCCACACTCCACACTCCACACTCTGAACTAAGAACTGTGAACCTTGAACTGTGAACCGTGAACCTTGAACTGTGAACCGTGAACCGTGAACCGTGAACTTTGAACCTACCATAAATGAAAAAATATAAGCTAAAGAATCTGGATTGTGCCACCTGTGCTTCAAACATTGAGGACGGGCTGGCCAAAATGGAGGAGGTGAAGTTCGTCTCGGTGAGCTTTGCCACGGGGCAGATGACGATCGAGACCGATGATCCGGCGAAGGTGAAGCAGCGCATCTCGGAGATCGAGCCGGAGGTGGTAGTGGTGCCTGCCGGGGAGGAGGAGAAAGAGGTTCCGTCCGGTATCTTTGCTGAACACAAAAGGACCCTCCTCCGGGTGGCCGGGGGGCTGGTGCTGCTGCTCTTCGGCCTGCTGTTTGAAGATAAACTGCATAACACGCCGTGGCATGTGGCGGAGTACCTGGTGTTCGGGGCGGCTTACCTGATCTCCGGATGGGACGTTATCCGCATGGCGGTGAACAACATCCGGCGGGGGCAGGTGTTCGATGAGTATTTTCTCATGACCATCGCCACCCTGGGTGCCTTTGCCATTCATCAAATGCCCGAGGCGGTGGCGGTCATGCTCTTTTACATCGTCGGAGAGTTCTTCCAGGACCTGGCGGTGAACAGATCACGACGATCCATCAAGTCGCTGCTGGAGATAAAACCGGATTTTGCCAACCTGCGGCGCGGGGATGAAGTGGTCAGGGTCTCCCCGGAGGAGGTGCAGGTAGGTGATACGATCCTGGTGAGAGCAGGCGAGAAGGTGCCGCTCGACGGCGTGGTGACAGAGGGGAGCTCTTTCGTGGATACCTCAGCCCTCACGGGGGAGAGCGTCCCCCGCAGGGTCGAAAAGGAGGATGAGGTGCTGGCCGGCATGATCAACCAATCGGGCGTGATCACGGTGAAGGTATCCCGCCCCTTCAGCGAGTCCTCCATCTCGAAGATCCTGGAGATGGTGGAGAACGCTGCCTCGCGCAAGGCGGAGACGGAACGGTTCATCACCACCTTCGCAAAATACTACACCCCTTTCGTGGTCTTCGGCTCGTTGCTGATAGCGGTCCTGCCGCCGCTGCTGGTGCCGGGGGCTACTTTCCAGGAGTGGGTTTACAGGGCCCTGGTGGTGCTGGTCATCTCCTGTCCCTGTGCGCTGGTCATCAGCATCCCCCTGGGCTATTTCGGAGGGATCGGCGGCGCCTCGCGCAGAGGGATCCTCGTGAAAGGATCCAACTTCCTGGATGCCCTCACGCAGGTCAAAACGGTGGTGTTCGACAAGACCGGCACCCTCACCAAAGGAGAGTTCAGGGTGACAGGCATCTTCCCGGCCAACGGCTTTGACGCCGCAGAGGTGCTGCAGTACGCTGCCCATGCCGAATACAACTCGAACCATCCGGTGGCCCGTTCTGTCCTGGAACGCTACGGCAAAGAGGTGGACCTCTCCCGCATGGGGGAGGTGGAGGAGGTGCCGGGATACGGTATCATCGCGAAAGTGGATGGGCATGAGGTGGTCGCCGGCAATGACCGGCTGCTCCACAGGGAACAGATCGCCCATGACAAATGCGACATTGAGGGAACGGTGGTGCATGTGGCGGTAGACCGGAAATATGCAGGATACATCGTCATCTCCGACACCCTGAAGGAAGATGCCGTGGCGGCCATAGAAGAATTGCATAAAAAAGGCGTGAGGGTGGTGATGCTCACCGGCGACAATGAACATGCAGCGCGTGTAGTGGCCCGCGATCTGGGCATCCGGGAATATTATGCCGGACTGCTGCCGGAGAACAAGGTGGAGCACATTGAGAAGCTCCTGCATCCTGAAGGCAAAGTGGCTTTCGTGGGCGACGGCATCAACGATGCGCCGGTATTGGCCCGTGCCGACGTGGGCATTGCCATGGGCGCCCTCGGCTCGGACGCCGCCATCGAGTCGGCCGACGTGGTGCTGATGACCGACTCGCCGGCCAAGGTGGCGGAGGCTATGGAGGTGGCCCGCCGCACCCGCCGTATTGTCTGGCAGAACATCCTCTTTGCCCTGGGGGTGAAGGGCGTCTTCATCGTCCTGGGCATCCTGGGCGTGGCCAACATGTGGGAGGCCGTCTTCGGGGATATGGGCGTGGCCCTTATCGCCATACTCAATGCAACGAGGGTGATGAAGTGATAGGTGCAAGGTGCTGGTTGCAGGGTGCTGGGTGCTGGGTGGGAATGTTTGAATGCTTGAAAATACTCAGAATCCGGTACTCACAACGCTATACTAATAATTCCAACTTTTAACTTTAGGCACTTCTCACTTTTAACTAAATAAATAGGTATTTAAAAACCTATTTAAATACCTATTAAAATATCTATTTAAATACCTAATTAAATAGGTATTTTTTGGAGTGCTTCCATTACTGGTTCCGCAGGCGGAGGGCGTTGGCGATCACCGACACCGAGCTGAAGCTCATGGCGGCGGCCGCGATGACCGGGCTGAGCAGCAATCCGAAGACGGGATAAAGGATCCCGGCGGCTATGGGCACGCCCAGCGAGTTGTACACAAAGGCGAAGAAGAGGTTCTGTTTGATATTCCTCATCACCTTGTGGCTCAGGTCACGGGCCCGGACGATACCGTTCAGGTCGCCTTTGACGAGGGTCACCTCGGCGCTCTGCATGGCGATGTCGGTACCTGTGCCCATGGCGATGCCCACGTTGGCCTGCATAAGGGCGGGCGCATCGTTGATGCCGTCGCCGGCCATGGCCACCTTGTGACCCTGCTCCTGCAGCTCTTTCACCTTGTTATACTTGTCCTCGGGGAGGCAGTCGGCTTCGAAACCATCCAGTCCCAGTTCTTCCGCAACAGCTTTGGCCGTGAACCTGTTGTCGCCGGTGAGCATGTGCACGTGGATGCCCTTTTTCTGGAGATCTTTGACGGCTTTGGCCGAAGTCTCCTTGATGGCATCCGCCACACTGACAATACCTGCCACCTCCCGGTCAATGACCAGGTACATGACCGTCTGGCCGGTGGACTGCCACTCTTCGGCGATCTTTTCGTTCTCTTCGGGGAGTGAAGCGGAAAAATCCTCCACCAGGCGCCGGTTGCCCAGACCAATTTGCTGTCCTTTGTATACTGCGCGCACACCTTTGCCGGTCACCGACTCAAAGTCCGATACCTTGAAGAGCTGCACACCTTTCTCTTTTGCGCCGGCCACGATGGCGTCGGCAATGGGATGTTCACTTCCGGCATCCAGGGAGGCGGCATATACCAGGATCTCCTCGTCACTTTTTCCTCCGAAGGATCTGTACCCTTTGAGACTGGGCTTTCCTTCGGTAAGTGTTCCGGTCTTGTCCACGATGAGGGTATCCACCTTGTTCATCTCTTCGATGGCTGCAGCGTCTTTCACCAATACGCCGGACTGTGCCATGCGGCCGGTGCCCACCATGATCGACATGGGGGTGGCCAGTCCCAGGGCGCAGGGGCAGGCGATGATCAGCACCGAGACGGCGTTGACGAAGGCAAAGACCACGGCCGGTTCCGGACCCCAGAAATACCATACCCCAAAGGTGATCAGGGAGATGGATATGACGATCTGCACAAAATATTTTGCGACCACATCGGCCATCTTTTGTATGGGCGCCCGTGAGCGGCTGGCCTCATTGACCATCTCAATGATCCGGGCCAGCAGGGTGTCAGACCCCACTTTTTCGGCCCGCATCTCAAAGACCGTCTTTCCGTTGATGGTGCCGGCGGTTACCTTGTCTCCCACCTCTTTCTCGGCAGGTACAGGCTCACCGGTGATCAT
>WFRO01000208.1 GCA_015486475.1 Bacteroidales bacterium | reverse complement strand
CACCTGGCGGCTGCCCGCAGGGATGTTCATCTCTTTTCTGCTCCCAACGCCAGCGATCCTTCCCCCGGAAACCATGACGTATCCGTCCTCGATCCTCTCATAAGGGGTGAGAACCGTTCCGTTGGAAATGATCACCCTGTTTTCCGGAATATTTTCCCCGTTGCCCATGGTCTTTTTTAATTGTCCTGCACGATGGCTTTTTTAAAAAGCTCTTCCACCTCTTTTTCCGGCAGATCCACGTCCAGGTAGCGTATCCCTCCTGCCGGGATCAGGATCCCGTCCGTGCTCTTTTTTATTTTTACTTTTTTGCCTGCACCGTCGTACAGTCTGACATGGGACAGGGATGTTTTCAGTATCAGGCTGCTTTCGCCGGAGGTATGCCAGTATTCCACCCATGTATGATCCTTTTTCCGGAAGATGAAAGCCCGGATATGCGGGTCGTTCCCTGCAATGTTTTTTATCTGGTGACATTCGTGGAGCTCAAAATTTCCCTGCCCGTCTTTCAGGAGAACAAACTCCTTTCTTGCTTTTTTAAGTTCTGTTTTTTGTTCATCCGTAAAGAATCCTGCCCTCCCGGCCTCCTGCCAGCGTTTCAGCACGGCCAGGTTATCGGGGGTGCGGGGATGGGATCCCAGATTGCCCAGGTCGCCGACGAGGGATAAAGGACTGTCCCATCCGGCAGCATGGGACGCTATGTAGGCTATCATATCCGGCTGTATCCCGATCGTTCTTTCGCCGGGAGGCGTATATCCGATCCACCCGAAATCCACACACGTAAAATTATCGGCATTGTAAGCGGCAGCGCCAAGATGTCTCTTGTCCACCGCTTCTTTGATCTCCTCCGGTTTGAAGGTATCAAAAGCATTCCCCCGGCTCAGGATATGCCAGTTAAAATGTGCCTTACAAGCTCCTTCGGAGAAAAGGGGTTGCGGATCCAGTTGATCATAAACCCTTTCCATCGAAAGGGACACATTATACCAGTAAGGCCGGTTCACATCCTCGGCACCGTCGAAATAGATAAAACGGAAACCCGCTTCTTTTACAAAATCTGCGATCTTCTCCGCCACCTCATCCTGGATGCTTGTCCGCTGGTCAAAACGTATGAAAATGGGCCAGTTGTCCACATCCATCAAACCGAACTTATATCCTTTTCCGTAAGCGGCGGCTTTGGTGTGCAGGACTCCCCTTTTGCAACCGGTAAAACGATAGGGCTGTTGATCCGTATAGCCGGTGTATTCAATGATCTCATCACCGATCTTCAGGAGCCTGCGGCCTTCGAACAAAGTGATCCCCTGCGGGTTCTCCTCCACGGGTATAACAGTGGCTTTATCATCTACCGCTCCGGCCAGGGTAAAAATTTTCCGCAGATTGAGACGGGGATCCGGCATCGGTGTCACATACGGATCATTGATCTGTGCTTTGTTGTAATGGATGTGAAACCCCGGGATCATCCCTGCATCCCTGATCTTTTTCGTTACATATTTCAGATCCTCCATGCCGTCGGCGTACTCCCTGCGCCAGGGGAAATGGCCCATGGAGCGGGCAAAGCTGGGATAGTAGATCACCATCATCCGGAATCCCCCCATGCGGGCATACCGGATATGCTCGTCAATATTCCCCGGATTGACATCCCGGCATTCATAATAGGACCATGCGTATTTCGGGTCTCGGCGGCTGGCCACCCCCGGCGGAAGATGATAATCCTTTTCTACCTGAGCCACATCATCCAGCAAACGATCTGTGGAGGTCACGATCAGGGCTGCTCCCGTGCCGGTGAGCCGGATATCTTTGACCGTGGCGGCACGCAGGATATGATATCCTTTGCCGGTCACATCGTCCACACGGGTATGGACATCCGTACCCAGCAGGTTCACCGCCACCTGTCCGTCCCAGGAGACATTCAGCCAACTGCCGAAATGTTCGCGGTCCTTCACGGGCAACTGCAGGAAGGTCATTTCATCCACCCTGGTTTCGGCTTTTACCCCCAGCTTTTTCTCTTTTTTGATGAAATATTCCGGCTGAAACGCGATGTAATGATCCCCTGTTTTTACACTGATCACCGCAATATAATCCAGGTGTTCAAAGCCCACCCGGAGCGTGTCCCCCTGCCTGGTCACGGCATTCGCCGGGAAGACCGTAGGCCGCGTGACATAGGTAAGCTGGGTCTCATTATCATAGGGCCGGTATTGTTTGACCGTAAATGCCGGCAGATCAACGCCGGAGGCCAGACACTCCTGTCCTGTCGCTTTATGGATCAGGCTCTCAGCATGTCCGTTGTTGCCCAGGACAAGACGAAGATCATGATTCTCAATTACGACCTGCGCATATCCCGGATCCTGAAAAAGAAAAAAAACGATCACCAAAACAGGAAAGATCCTTTTCATATCATCTTTATCTAAAAATTGAACACTTTTGACGATCTGTTCGCGTAGCCGGAGAATGCCGGTTGCGGCAACAGTCATCAGACTTGTCGCAGCATTAAAAGCCGATCCCCGCCCTCTGTCACTGCAGACAGGCATTCCTGACAGATCACTTCATATACTCCGGATTTTTCCGGTAAGCCCGGGTACGGTCAAAATACTCCGTGGCACGTTCCATCCCGAATTCATTTACCATATCCGCCGCACTGACCCCCTGCAATTCACTGGTGATCATCACCACGCCGATCTCTCCGGGATCATAAATGGTCACACCTTCCCCGTATTTTTTCTTCAGCGAATCCAGCTTTCCCCAGTTGTTATCCAGATGCACCAGCTCGTAATCGAGATTCACCGTCTTCACCACATGATCAAAATAGTTGGTCGTGGTCGCCACAATTTTCCCGAGGGGGTTGAGGATCTGCGAAAACAGGTTCCTGATCCCTATCGACCCGACAAAATAAGACTGGCAGGCATAGGCCCACTCGGCCTGCACCAATCCGCCGTGATACATGGAAACGAAGATGATCAGGTCAGGATGCAGGCGGGCATACCGTTCCCGCAACTCATCAAAATTGAGATCAAAACAAATAGCACAGCCGACTTTTCCGAAATCCGTTTGTATCAGCTCCACCCTGTCGGAAGCTACAATGCCCCCTTCCATTTCCCCGGGGGTGGGAAAATTTTTGTCATAAACACCCGCCACTTCCCCCGACCTGTCCAGCAGGATGCAGGAATTTCTCCAGATACCCTTTTCGTCCGGATGTTTCATGCCAAAAGCAATGTAACAGTGATGTTCCCGGGCCACGGATGAGAGGAAGTTCTGCACCTGATCGCCGCGAACGCGGAAATACTCCATCTGTTTTTCCATCGTCATGCCGGCCGGCCGGTCACAGGCCTCCGGTAAAACGATAAGATCCGGTTTATCCGGCAGTACCT
>WFRO01000207.1 GCA_015486475.1 Bacteroidales bacterium | reverse complement strand
TCAGGGAGTGACGGATGTGATCACCGGCGGGATAGGCCGGAAGGCGATCGATGTTTTTCTGGAAAAAGGGATCAATGTGTTTGACGGAGCTCCCGTAAAAGAGGCCGATGACCTGCTGGCTGCTTTTCTGGCAGGCCACCTGGAATCACTGGGAAACTATTGCGATCACTGAAAGGTGAATTTCAGAAGGATGAATTTTTCTTCCGGGGAAATATCCTGTAATATGATGCGGGGAGGTTTGTCAGGGTAACCGGGAAACCGGGAGAGTTTTTCCAGGGTCTCCGGGTCAAAACCGCTGTTCGTACCCACAGGGCTTTCATTCAGTTTTCCGGAGAAAAGAGCGTTGAAAAAGGAGAGGATCCTGTCTGATGAGGGGATGGATACAGGCATCCCGGAAAAAACAGAAAGACCGGCAGGATCATTGACAAAATAGATCAGACAGGGTTTTTTCCCTGATGACTGTTGAATGACGGATACAGCTGTACAAAGCTCCGGAAAATTATCCAGCAGGGCATGGAACTTGTTTTCGGGGGTGTCTTCGTACCGGTACCCCAGTGCACCGGCCACATGGTTTCTCAGTCCGGCGGGGAACATGGCAGGATACTCCTCGCGTAATACGAACCATGTGGAAGGACCGGCCAGTAAACGATGCAGCTCCTTTGCCACGGGAATACCCTCGCCGACGGGGATCTCCTGCTCTTTGCCCCGGTCAGCGACCATGATGTTGAAAAAAAACCAGGAATACTGGTCTCCCGCACGCAGAAATTCATACGAGATGATGTTTTCTGATTTTCTGGCGATCTCGATCAACCCCAACCCGGCACCCCCTTTATCTGAGAGCACTTCATTTTTCAGGATCCTCTTGTAATATTTGTTCAGTTCTTCTTTCCCCAAAGCATTGAGGGAATCGATCTTTTTCCTGATGTTACGGACATTGTTGTTTTCGACCAGGTTCTTCAGGGTGAAAATGAAATGTCCGTTGATGTATTGGAACAACAGGGCTCCCGATGAGCGGGGAAGAGGTTTTTCCGGCAGGACCTGGTGCCTCACCACGTTCTGCATGGCTTCCACCAGAATATAAAAAGCCCTTTTTTGTATCTTGACAGGAGCACCCTTGCTGTGAAAAAGATATTCGAATATGTTGATCAGGGCATCAGCCGTGGATGAAGATATTTCTCCCTGGTAGACCAGTTCAATGTTGTGATCCATGAACAGCCTGTAGGCCGGATAAATGATGTTGTTATAGGGGTTATTGTTATTAGTCATGCAGTCATCCAACAGCTAATTCCTAGTAAATTTAATAATTATTTTTCTATAGTCATGAAAAATCAATTTTACAAAGGAAGAAAATAGCGGCATACTCTCCTGATATGGCCGGAGAGTGTGGTCATTTATTGGGGATATTTGCTGTGAGGATACCGTTATGCGGACTTCTCCAGTTTTCCGGTCAGCTGCATGATCCATTTCTGGATAAGGATGGTAAGGCGGTACATGACCGGTACAATGATCAGGGTCAGGAAAGTGGAAAAGGTCAGGCCGAAGATGACCGTCCACGACATGGGACCCCAGAAAAGTACATTGTCACCCCCGAAGTAAAGTTGCGGATCCATTTTGCTCAACAGGGTGCCGAAATTCATGTTCAGCCCCACGGCCAGCGAAATAAGGCCCAGGACGGTGGTGATAGCCGTGAGCAGCACGGGCCGCAGACGCGTTTTGCCGGCATGTATGATGCAGGAGGTTGCCTCTTCCACAGGCAGATAAGCATGCTCATCCATGCCCAGCTCTTTCCTGCGGCGCGCCTTCAGCAGCTCAATGTAATCCAGCAATACGATCGCATTGTTGACCACGATCCCGGCCAGGGAGATGATCCCGATGCCGGTCATGATCACAATGAAGTCCATGTGGAAAGTGGCCAGGCCACCGAAAACGCCAATGGTGCTGAACACTACACTGGCCATGATGATCAGGGGTCGGATGATGGAGTTGAACTGGGTCACCAGGATGAGCAGGATGAGTGAGAGAGCGATCAGCATGGCCCGCGAGAGAAAAGCCATGGATTCCTGCTGGTCTTCCTGTTCGCCCCGGAAAGAGTAAGTGTATCCGGGAGGCATGGTGAACCCTGTCATCAGCATTTTTAGCTGGTCGTTGATCTGGTTGCTGTTGTATCCCGGAAGAACATTGGAGTAAAGGGTGACCACCCTCTTGCGGTCTTTCCGGTTGATCGTGCCATACGTGTTGCTGTAGGAGATGGTCGTGACCGCAGAGATGGGAATGTTGGTGATCTTTCCTTTCTCGTTGAGAGAGACGGTCTGGTTGAGCAGTGTCGATACATCATTGCGATAACGGTCGGCCAGCCTGATCGTAATGGGGTATTCATCTTCTCCCACTTTGAAATCAGATACTTTTCGTCCGTAAAGGGCTGTACGTATGGTACCGGCGATCAGTTGCGTGGAGAGACCGTAACGCCGTGCCTTTTCCCTGTTGATACGAACGATCAGCTCCGGTCGTCCTACATCCAGGTCCATTTTCAGCCCCTCGATCCCCTCTATGCCCTGATGGGAGATAAAACTTTTGACAGAATCAGCCAGATCGACAAGCGTGGTAAAATCTTCTCCTGCGATCTCCAGGTCTATGGGTTTGCCGGTGGGTGGTCCCATTTTATTTTTTTCGACGGAGATGCGTACACCCGGGTACTGGTTGATAAGATCATGACTGATCCTGGCCATGATCTGTGAGGTGCTGATTCCCTGCCGGTACTTATAATCGACAAAGTTGATCGTGATCAGGCCTTTGTTCGGTTCATCCTTGCCACCGGTAAACTCGTCGGAAAGACCCCGGCCAACGGTCGTGAGAACGTTATCGACGATGGCGCTGTCCGGTTCAAGAATGACGTCTAAGCGTTTCTCCAGGATCTTCATCATTGAATCGGTGCGTGTGATGTCTGTCCCTATGGGAAGTTCGGCCGCGACATTGATGTAACGGGGCTCATTGTCCGGAAAAAAGTCGATCTTGGGCTTACGGGCCTGGTAAAAACCTAGGGTAAGGAAGAGCAACAGGATGGTGCCGAAAAAGAACAACCACGGGTTCTTTTTACGCAGAGCGAAGCGCAGGGATCTGGAATAGATATTTTCCAACCAGATGAGGAATTTTTTCTGGAACCATCTCTCGGCCCGGTAAAAGAAAATGGCATGCAGGAAGACGATGATCACCCCGAAAGCCAGGAGATTGGCGATAATATAATGATGGGTCAGATAGCCCAGTGCAGAGATGGCCGCCAGGGGAGCCAGGATGGTAAAGGTCTTTTTCCGGTTGGGGGTATAGTCTTCCGTTCTTTTTTTCTTGATGAATGTGGCGGAAAAAACAGGAACAATGACCAGCGCTACAAAAAGGGAGGAAGAGAGGACGATGATGAGCATGATGGGGAGCATCTTCATGAACTCGCCGATGCGGCCGCTCCAGAAAACCATGGGGAAGAAGGCGGCCAGGGTGGTCGCCGTGGAGGCAATGATGGGCACCGCGATCTCTCCCGTAGCCTGACGGGCGGCCTCCCAGGGATTGTAACCCTTGTCGATGAAACGGTAGATGTTCTCTACCACCACGATCGCATTGTCCACCAGCATCCCCAGCGAGAGGATCAGACTGAAAAGGGTGATCATATTGATGCGTATGCCGGCCATGCTCATTACCAAAAAGCTGATGAACATCGACATGGGTATGGCCAGTCCTACGATCAGGGCATTGCGTACCCCCATGAAATAGAAAAGGATGAGCACCACCAGGATAACCCCCATGATGACATTGTTTTCCAGGTTGCTCAGCTGCATACGGATAAGATCCGACTGGTCATTGGTGTAGTCTATCTTCAGACTGGCAGGCAGGGCCCCGTCTTCCTGGGCATGGCTGACAATATCAGAGATCTTCTTCGTGGCTACCAGCAGGTTCTCCCCTCCTTTTTTCACCACCTGCAGCGATACCACAGGATGGCTGTTCAGGCGGGCATAGTTGGTAGGATCCTCGAAACCGTCGATCACCGTGGCCACATCACTGAGGTACTTGACATTTCCCTCTACCTGTTTGACGATGATGTTCTCTATTTGGTTCACCTGAGTGAACTCTCCGAGGATGCGGATCGAACGGGTGGTGCCGTTCACTTTCACCTCACCGCCCGACATGGAAATGTTCTCGCTTTTCACGGCATTTTCAATGTCCCGGAAGCTTAGGTTCATAGCCTGCAACTTGTAGGGGTCCACAATGATCCTGATCTCCCGCTCATTGACCCCTTTGATGTCCACGCGGGAGATCTCCTTGACCGTTTCTATTTCATCCTGCAGGAATTCCGCATATTTCCTCAGTTCTTCCGTACTGTAATCTCCCGACATGTTGATGGTAATAATGGGAAACTCTGTCAGGTCAATATCCTTCACCACCGGGTCCTTGAGAAGGTCGTCGGGCAGTTCGCTCTTGGCCCTGTCCACGGCATCCTTGACATCCTGCAATGCTTTGTTCAGATCAATGCCTGTATTGAACTCAACGGTAATAAAAGAAAGATCCTGCAATGACTGGGAGCTGATCTCTTTGATGCCACGGATACCATCGATCTCTTTCTCGATGGGCCGGGTGATGAGGTTCTCTATGTCCGCAGGAGAGTTGCCCGGATAAACCGTCTGCACGAGCACCGTCGGTACCACAATGTCGGGGAAGAGCTCTTTGGGCAGCCGCACATAGGAGACCATCCCGAAAACCGCCAGCACCAG